>JAUNBP010000040.1 GCA_030526995.1 Clostridia bacterium | reverse complement strand
TTGCTTTGGACGAGTTCAAGGTGGACGAATCGGGGGCGGTGCTTCGCTTTACCGTGACGCTCCCCGATGCTTGGACGGATGAAGTTAAGGAAGCGATGCGGGACGATGGGCTGAGGTTTAGAATCTACTTGGACGAGACCGAGACCGACGCATTCAGAACCCGAACCGTGTCGGAGCTTGAGGAGAACGGCTACACCGTACAATATTCCTCCTGCGTTTTGCCTATAAGGGACTGGCAGAGCGTGGGTAAAATTTCCATAGTCCCCGATGTCATAAACGCAAGCGAGGCTCAAACCCACCCGCTGACCTATTACGACCTTGAAAGCGGAGAAACCGCAAGCTACTATTCCCTCGGGACTAACTATTCTTGGGAGTGGCCCGAACATTCGGAGCTTAGCAGGCTTGCCGATATCACCTATGAACACACGCTGCTGCAAGAGCTTGCGCTCTCGTTTACGGTAAACGAAAATCCGATTGAGGCAGAACCCGTCGTATGGGCGGAGCGCCCCTTTGTAATCTACGAGGAGCTTTTCGAGGAGAACAAGGCGGACGGCTTTTATGACCGCGACTATGACCATGCCGATTGGCCGAAGTACAGGGCGAGCTTAATCACGACGAGCTTCGAGGGAACGACTTTCACGCTTACTCGCCTGCGCTTCCGAGAAACGGGGGTGGAGATGGAACTGCATATAAAGCTCCCCGAAGCTTGGTCCGTCGAGCAAAAGCAGAGCTTTTATTCAACAAACGTCGGGGTGAGAATCATCGTCACTGCCATTAAAAAGAACGGCAGACAGATATTCAGAGCCCTTTCGCCGGGAGGCATCAACAAGACGGGGACGCCGAACTTGGAAAACTATCTCACCGAGGATTTCGGAGACGTTTACCTATACACAAGAACGTGCTTTGCCATGGGCTACGAGGATTGGAAGGAGGTCGACAGGCTGATCATCGTTCCGAGATATGACACCTATACGGCTGTGGGAGACGACAGCAACCCGACCCCTCTTAGCGAGGAGCCGATCGTAAGCAACGAGAGTTTCAACGCCCGAAGCTGTTGGAACGAAACCTTGGAGGAGTTCACCATCACCGTGGACTTTGATGAAACGATGTTTGATGCAGGACTGTAAAGGAGGACAGGAAGATGAAACGGATTTTAACGGTATTATTGGCAATTTTGATGCTTTGCGCTTTGGCTTGCCAACCCACGCCCACCGAAGATGTGGTTTTTAACCGAGGTGATACGGACGTGGATGCGATAATTGCGGCAAGTCCCCTGCCCACAAGAGATGCAACGCAGAGCGCATCACCCACAAGCGGGGCTTCACAAAGCCACGAACCCGAGTATGACGAAGCTACCGAAGGGCAAAACCCCATATTTCCCACAAGGTATGAGAACGAGCTATCAAACGATGCGACTTCCCTAACAATAGACGCCGAGGTAATCACCAACGGGCTTACAAGCTACCCCGTATACGAGGTGAGGCGCGCGGACTTTGACGCCGAGCAGGTTAGAACGATGGCGGGCGAGATAATCACCGACATTGTGGGAGTTAGGGACGGAACGGGCTTTGTAAAATCCGATTACCCGGTTCTTATGGAAAAGGCTACCGTATGGGGCGATAATAATGTATTGACATGGCTTTCGCAAGAGATGCAAGCGGCGGAAGACGTTGAGTATAGGGAAGTAAACGAAGTCTGCATCGAAGAAAGCATAGAAAAGCAGACCTACCGTAGAAGCGATGGGACAACCGGATATATTTCCGTTTCCCCAAACGGGATGTTTCTCACAATATCAAGGTGCTCGGGAGCGGGGGCAACCGATGCGAGGACGGCTTTTGCTATTGAAACCTCGGAGGAAAAAACTCCCACCCCGATAGCTCCCGAACTTACGCAGCAGGAGGCTGAAAATATACTTGCCGGTTTTTTGGAACGAGCAGGGTTAGAGGGGTATGTAGTCGGCTCTGCGGAGCCTGCGAGGTTTAGCAGCGGTAAGACAACGGAGATAATAAGCGACGGTTGGTGGTTTGAGGTGGTAAGAACCTTCGAGTATTATCCTATATCCGTAAGCGAAAAAGACCAAGGAAGTGCAGGCTTTTTACAGCCAAGGGACGGCGATATTCTCTACTCCCCGCCGTGGTATCCCGAATATATGAGGGTGTATATAGATGCGGAGGGGGTGGCGGATTTTCGCTGGCAGGCACCCGTGGAGATAATAGGCGTAGCAAATGAAAATGTCCGGCTTGCGGACTTTGACACGGTGACCAAGAGTGCGATGAATCTGTTTTCGGCTGCTTTTGCATGGTATCAAAAGCATTATGAAGAGAATAACATGCCATGGGCACTTTGTGTGAAAATAGAGAAGATAATCCTTACCGTCACGCTTCAGCAGGCAAAGAACAGACCGGGCATTGCCTATCTGCTTCCAACGTGGGTCTTTCTCGTAGATGTTTACACCACACCCGAAATGGGAGGGCGTTTTCAATATCAAGAGGCCTACGGTTTCAGCGCAATCGACGGCACCCGTGTCCCGCTGAACCATTGGTCGTAGGATTGAGTAAAGGAGGAAACGAAGATGAAACGAGCATGGATAATCGCATTGGCAGCACTACTTCTTACAGGCTGCCAGCCCACGCCCACCGAGGATATAGTGGTAAACAAGGGCGAGGGCGATATGCGTGACATCGTGCAGGACGCACCCGCCGAAGATGCGGCGGACGGCACGGCAGAGCCAAAACAGATAAGCGCCCTCCATGCCCGATTGAATGCCCCCGAATATTGGACGATGGAGAACACCGATGCAGGCTTTTTGATAGTCGCAGAGGAGGCGCCCGTTGTTCTGCCGCTTGCGGACAGGCTGCCCGTGGCGGAGGCGGAGCTTCGTTCCCTTACGCAGGAGGACATCGACAGGGTTGCAAGCGTTCTGTTCGAAGGCAAGGATGTGAAGTGGTATGAGAACACACGCCCTACAAAGGAGCAGCTAATGGAGGATATTCTTTACTCACAAGAGCGCTTGACACAGGCAGAGGCGGGAGGCAAAGACGAGAGCTACATTCGGCATTGGCGGGACAGGGTCAATGAGTATCAAGAACAGTATCTCGCCGCACCCTACGAGGCGGATTTGAAGCAGATTGACCTCAATATCACCACCATACCCAATGAATATCGCGAGGACTGCCAAGGCGTGTCTGCGGGCGCAACAATAGACGGGGACGCATGGACGTTCTACGCAAGGACGGGTGAGGGAAACTACATTCGAGCGGAAATAAGCACTTACAGCAGCATGTGCTTGGACGAGCCCTACAAGGTTCACCTGTCCAAGGAGGACGCAATAGAACAGGCGAGCGCACTGGTGGCAGGTATAACCGATGAACTGACTGTTTGCCATGTTTCACCCGCCGCAACGCCGAAGGAGCAGACCGAAAGGAACTGGGGCTGGCAGGTGATATTCATGCGAGAGATCAACGGGGTGCCCACCGCCTATGCTTCGGAGCAGATAGGCGGGGACATGGATACAACGGTTAGTGAACCCATAGGTTACGAGCGGCTTACCGTGGTCTTGGACGACAAGGGGCTTTGCTCGTTCTCATGGTACAGACCCATGCAAATTACGGGTTTTATAAGCTCCGATGCCGAGCTTCTTCCCTTTGACGAGGTTGCAACGCGCGCTTTAGAGCATATTGCGACTCGATGGAAATACAACGCCGAAACGGACGAGGACATACGCATAACGATTACCCGCGTCGAGTTGGGGCTGTGGCGGATTGCCAACCGCAACGGCGGCTACTACTTCGTTCCCGTGTGGCACTTCTTTTCCGATGCCGAACATTCCGAGGAGTATCTTGAACGCAACTACGGCGACGGAAACCGCGAGGACAGAAAGACCGCTATCCTCCGTGAGGTTGAAGCTTCCGACGGCGACATCAGCGGAGGCATGACCGGAGACCCGCTTACATGGGGTTCGATAACCGTCAACGCCATCGACGGGAGCATAATCGATAAGGATAAGGGCTATTAAACCCATAGAAAGGAGAACGAAGATGAAAAAGGCATGGATAATCGCATTGGTCACACTAATTCTACTTGCGGGCTGCCAACCCACGCCCACCGAGGATATCGTGGTAAACAAGGGCGAGGGCGTTGTAAACGAGGCTATGGAGCTTCAGTCGGACGACTTTTCCTATACGGACTTTATTGCAACCCTGCCCGCAACCTTTGAGCAGACGCCGAACACCGCAAACGAGGCGGTCACGGCGCAGATAAACGCCGAGGTGGTGTTCCCGCAGGTGGAAAAGATTCCGGTGGTCGAGGTGGCACAGGCGAGCGTGGACACGGACGTTATGAATCAAATCATCGAACGGCTGTCCGAAACCGCATACATAAGCGAAATTCCGCTCGACGAGTACGGCCTCCCGCTTGCCACCAAGGCGGACGTATTGGCGAAGATAGAACGGTTGAACTATGTGATGGAAAATATCGACACCGTATATGCCGAGGAGAACCTGACCCCCGAGCTGAAACAGGACTATTTGAGGGCGCTTCAAAACGATATGGAGGCGCTGTATGATGAATATAACATGGCGGTGGAATACGACCCCTCGCCCGTGGCCTCCTCAAACCTGTCGGGCTATTACGGGGTTTTTGACGAGAGTGGGATGAAGCTTGCGAGCGTCCATGCGGACAAAGCGGGCTTTTCCATCGGAATCAATGAGTATGCAACGGAGGATTACGGCTACTTCGATTTTACGGTTACGGACGAAACATCCGCAACTTCGGCTGCCGAGGCGGTGCTAAAAGCGCTGAACCTTTCGGAGTCCTACGCCGTGACGGACGTTACCGAATACGAAAAGTATGAATACTTTTCCGTGGCTTGCCGCCCGCTTTACAAGGGCGTCTCCTACTGCCCCCTAATCGAGGGCGAAACGGGCGGAAGATACAAGCCCGCCTACTCCCCCGATATGCCGGAGGATAGCATATCCCTTTCCTTCCCGACGGGGAGGGCGTGTCTTTCAAGGTTTGCATGGACGGGAAAGACGCAAATAGTTCGGGAAATTTCCGAAAACGTAGCCCTGCTGCCCTTTTCGGAGATAAGCGGGCGCATAATGCAAATGGCGGACTATCTCTTTTCGTGGACCTATTCGTCGGGTGCGGAAAACGTGCTGTCAAGGGACGTGAAAATTGACGAGCTTCGGCTCTGCTATAAGCGGGTGCAGCTTATAAACGAAACCCGATACGCCTTTATGCCTGTGTGGGTAGTCTCGGGGAGCGTGGTGGACACCTCGGATCTCGGCGCAAACGGGCAGACGGACATTTGGGAGGTTGAAAGAATTTGCGGAGTGCTCTTTGTCCTAAACGCCGTAGACGGCAGCCTCGTCGAAAGAACCTGGACCGAGGCGCAGGATCTTGCAGCAGGGTAAAACCGTTTATCTAAACGGAAAGGAGAACGGGATGAGAAAAGCATGGATAATCGCATTGACAGCACTCCTACTTATGGGCTGCCAACCCACGCCCACCGAGGACATAGTCGTGAACAAGGGCGAGGATGGGATGCAGAAGGCGATTTTGGCTGACGCTGAAACGGTTGTGCAGCCCGACTTCCCCAAAAGCGTTGAAAGGGAGTATGTGCTTTCCGATAAGGCGACGGTCGTATTTGCCGCCGAGGTAACGGTTCCCGAAGCGGCGGCGTTTCCGATATATCGCGTTATGCTTGCCGACATTCCCGAACAAGCCGTGGATGCCATCGTCAAGTGCGCGACCTCGGACGGCTATGCGAGCATTCAAAGCTCGCAATCGAAGGCGGACGCCCTTGCCATGCTTGAAATTTTGGAGGCTGCGATGGCAGAGATTGCGGCGGATAAGACCATGGGCGAGCAGGAAAAGCAGGACGAGTTGGCAATCGTACAGGGGAATATCGAGTATTGGGCGGAGCTGTACGAGAGTGCGCCCGACAAGCCCCTGCCCATCGAAAGCTATGATGAGGTAGATAATCTCGGCAGGATTTCCCTTTTCAATGCCGACGGAGCAACATTGGGGTATATTTCGGTTTGCATGGACGGGGATAATCCGAAAAGTCTTGGAAGCATGTGCATAGTCGAAACCTATGGCGATTTTGTAAAGCCCCTGTCTTTTTATCCCGACAAGCCCACCTCAAAGGAGGAAGCGGTGAGCTTTTCCGAGCAGTTTCTAAGGGACTGCGGGATAGAGGGCTATTCGGCAATCGGCGTTTCCGAGAACGATTGGAACTATGCCGTAACGCTTGTAAGGACTTATGGCGGAATCCCGTACCTCCCGACCTACGGCTACGGGGGCGCGGCAAGCTACGGCGGCGAGTACGCCGCCTATGCGCCGGACGAGTCGATAAGTATGGTGATTTTCAAAAGTAACGGTGCAATTAGGGGCTTCACTTGGTACGCCTATTCGCAAGAAGAATCCTGTCTCAACCCCAACGTGCAGCTTTTGGACTTTGAGCAGATACTGAAAACCTACGAAAACACGATTCAGTCCGTCACAGCGTGGGAATCGCCCTATGAGGGCGTGCTGTCTTGGAAGCTCGTAATTGAAAGCGTGCAACTCGGCTATAAGCGCATACCCGTAAAGGACGCAATGGGCTCATACATCGTAACGCCTGCATGGGAGTTTAACGGCTACGTTGAATTCACCTGCGACCCCGCCGTGTTCGTTGAGGAGACCTTGACCGATGGAGTCTACCGCAAGCCGTTAATTTCTGAAGGGCTTGTAATGGTAATAAACGCCGTGGATGGCACGGTAATCAGTTTCGGCGGCGAATAAGCCTTGCAAGCGGGCATGAGGGACGGAAGTATCATGCCTGCTTTTTGCTGCAACGGAGAAAGCGTCGCGCCGGTGCAAACGGAGCTTATCGATACCGCCGAACCTACGACGGCGAAAATAATGGAAGTTGCGATAGCCGAGCGCAGTCCGTTTAATCACTTTGATTGAGTTGTTACAGCCTTCGGTATAGTCGTTGGAGTAAGAGCAATCGAAAGCGTTAGGGATGTGCTTTTCCCAATTTTTCAGCATAGTAAGACAGGTATCGAATTCGGGGATTTCAGCACGGAGAACCAAAATCATGTATTCCATATCCAACAGTTTTGCGATAGAATGTTCTTGAAGCATTGTGCTTCCCTTTTTTCGCCCTTACCCCAATGTTTAGTATAGAGCCGAAAATTCATGCGCTCCATGCGTGAAGTTCAGACCTTTTTCAATCTGCGAGTAAACACCGGACAGTTTATACTTAAAGCGAGCGCGGCAATTATCAAGAAGATTGCCAGCGGAAGCATTTTTCCGCCGAAGTAAGCTTCGGCAAAGCCGCAGGTGCAAAGCGGTGTGAGCGTAAATATTTGATCGCTGCCGAGAACGACCAGACATGAGGGTATTACAAAGACTGCAATGGTAACTATTTGAGCTATTACCACCTTGCGGCAAAGCTGAGAAATGAACAGAATCAACTGTGCGGTTGCAAACAAACCTGCAAAGCGCATACCGTACATCAATGTGAGGAATGCGCCCAAGGTGCAGTTAATAGACATTCCGCTGAAGGTATCCAGCTTCTGCACACTGACGGCTTGAGAGTTCAGCGCGCTTGCATAGATCAACTCCTTACCCCAGACTGCAAAGAACACGAGCGCGACTATCGCAAGCGTCACAAGCTGTTTTACAAGGAACAGTCTAAGCCTGCCCTTCGGCAATGCCGCTTGCAGCAAATCCATGTTGGACTGATGCTCGTATGCGAAAACGCCCGAAAGCATCAGGCACAGCATCAGCACTGCGATAAGCGAAAGCGTGTTGGTGTTGTCGTATGCGCCGGAGTCTATAATTCTTTCGTAGGGATAGGGATTTACAAGGTAGGGATTGGGCTGTTCGGCTTCATATATGGCAGCGTCAAGGACGATGCTTATGCCTTGATAACTGTTATATACGGTCAAGGATCCCTCACCGCTCTCCGAATTCATTTGAGACATCACCTCGTCCAAGTCGGATTGAATGCGGGAAAGCAGCACGTCATTCACTTCGCCCTCATAGCGGTTGTAATAGATCGGCGCATATCTCTCCTCCTCGGGTATGGATGAGGACGGCAGTTCCGTCACGAAAAAGGCGATCAGCACAAGCACCAAGAGCATGGCAAGTCCCTTTTGCGGAATGAGAACCTTGTACAGCTCCACGCCGAACTTTCCGATGCGGTGCGCGAGCTTGTTCGTTTTGCGCTTGATTCCGTCCAAAAACGAAAGGATTGGGTTCTTGCCGCCGACGGGACGCTTCTTCATATGAATCAGCACACACAGCAGCCCCAACAGCAGCGCCGCGGGGAACATTCCGTATTTTACAACGCTTTCTATTTGCACCAGAGTGCCGAGCATTTCCACGTTGAGGTAGCTTTGGAACAGGCTGATGGGAGAAATCAACTGAAAGATGTTGATATAGCGCAACAGCACAAGCGAGCTGTTTAACGGAATAAGACTGTACAACGAATATTCCGCAACCGCTGCGATAGCTACGGCAATCGTAGCCAAGGGAAGGTTGGACACGGATGCAAGCAGGGCATACAGGAACAAAGCGATTACAAAGGCGGACATCACCCTCACGCAGAAGTAGTTCAAGACGAAGCCGCCCACGCTCATGGGAACATTGAGTGTCATGAACGTGCCAATCGACTGTATGGAGCGATCAAACTGAGAAAAGCCGTCGTACATATTGAAGGACAACAGCACCTTGCTGCCAAACAGCAGAAGCACTCCCGCAAAGCTCCCTATAAAGAGGATCGAAACCCTTTTCAGTGCGAGCCGAAGCCGCCCGTTCTTTGCTGCATAGACGATGTGCCAAAGCCCGTTCTTGCGCTCCGAGAGCAAGCCCGTACACAGGACGGCAACCCAGATGATTATAAAGAAGTCTCCGAGCTGAGAGTCGAACAGCGAAGTTATCGCCCTGTCGTCGCCAAGGCTCACAACCGTGTCCGCTATCGGGGCAAAGTCGTCCTTAGTCTTTTGAATGTTCTTGTAGGAGAAACTGTCGGGATCGGAGAAGATGCTGAGGTGTTCCATGCGGAGGGCGTTTTCCAGTATCGAATCGTAATATCCCTCGTACTCCAAAAGATACTCAACTTGAACCGCCAAATCCTTGCATGCCGATTCTATAGCCCAAGCCTCGTCACTGCCCATAGGCGGGGAGCCGCTTTCCACGGCAGCTACGACGTCGGGACATTCTTCCATGTACCGTTCGCGGAAATACTCGTAGTTTTCGCCCTCGCTTACCAGCAGGCTGTAGCAGGCGTCCGCCACCTGTTCGAGTTCGGCAAGCAGCTCAAGGCTTTCGGCAGGCTCAAGCCCCTCAAGGCGGGCAAGGACATCGGCATAGGCTTCGTTATATTGGGCGCGCCATTCGGCGCCGCCGCTTGTCTGCTCCTGCAAATAGAGAAACCCCTGCAAGAGTAAAAGCACAGCCATGCAGAACAGTGCAGCCTTTCCGATTAAAACACGTCTTAACTCTCGCATACGTCCATATCCCCCAAAAGCTTCATATATACGCCCTCGAGATCCGTTTGACCGTTATCTTTCAACAGATTTTGCGGAGTATCGAACGCTATCAGCCTGCCCTCCTTCATCAGAAGTATCTCCTTTGCAATGCTCTCAATGTCGCTCACAATATGCGTCGTCCAAAGCACTATGCGATCCGCCGCAAGCGCCTTGACATAGTTGCGTATGCGTATGCGCTCCTGCGGATCCAGTCCCGCCGTGGGCTCGTCGAGTATGATGACCTGCGGCGTTCCCATCAGCGCCTGAGCGAGCAAAACCCTTTGCCTCATTCCACCCGAGAAGCCGCCCAGCTTGCGGTGGGCATTATCGGACAGGCTTACAAGCTCCAAGAGCGTTTCGACCTCTTTTCGAGCCTGCTTTGCCTTTATTCCCTTGAGTTCGGCAATATAGAGCAAAAAACCCCTCGCACTCATATCGTCGTACATTCCCTGCTGCTGCGGCATATAACCAAGCTGCGCACGAAAGCTCCTTCCCAACTCCAAAACGTCCTTGGAGTCAAAAAGAATCTGTCCCTTTTCCCGCTTCACGTTATCGGTAATAAGGTTCATCATCGTGGACTTCCCGGCGCCGTTTGCGCCGAGTATACCGGTGATTCCCGATGTGAAAGTACAGGAAAAATCGCGAAGCGCACATTTCTTCCCGTAATGCTTGGTAAGCCCGGCAAGTTCCAATCTGTGTTCAACCATAATCTTGCCTCCTTTTATGGGTCGAGTACTTCAAGGACTATTTCGCCGCTTCCTATTTGGCTCTTGTCGATTCGGTATTCCGGCGGTCTGTCATAGGTGGCCCTTGTCTGTCGCATAAGCAGTATTTCGTCGTCGGTTACGGCTATAATGTCGAGGGCAAAGTTGTTGGCAGCTTCCAAGGATACGGTATCCACAAGCTTACCCTCCATGTCATATATATCCATATGCGTGGCTTTTCGGACAGTCTCGCCCTCAGGATAACTCACGATAAAGTAAGGCGCAGCATACTGAAGCTTGGTTCCGTCAAAGAAGCCTGCAGGGAAAAGGGTAGTGGTTTCGCCGTCAAAGGTTGTGATAAGCAAGCTCCCGTCATTAATGTAATAATAGCCATTTTCTATCAGGTGAGGGGAGTTCGATGAGATGTCAATATCATTGAGAACCTCTATTTCCGTCAAGGTTCCGCTTTCCACATCCCAATAGTACGAGCAAAGATAAGTAGTTTTCGCTCTTTGTCCGTCGATCAAGATCCGGTTCACAGAAGAGAAGTATACGCCGTTGTCGTCACATCCGAACTGACTGAGAGTCAACCCCTCAACCAAATTGTTAGACTCGTCTCTTACTACCTTATTGATAATCTGCGGCGCCTCATCCGGATGATCGAGGTCGAGGCAGAGGAGATAACTCACGTCGTAAGGAATCGGAAGATCGTCTTCATACTCGTAGACGGTTGAATTTGCGTAATATATAAGATAGTGCGAGAAGAACCTTTGGCTCATAGTGTCAAATACCTGCATATACTGCAGATCATCGCCTTCCCAATCCGGGAACAGGTTCGGCTCGGAGATATCCCGCAGCACCTCATGATTGCTGCCGTCCAAATCCATTCTGCAAAGGAATACACTTGTCATTCCCCACTCTCCGTGTTCCGAACTGCTTTCCAACGATATAAAATAGATATGCTCGTCGTAAAGCCAGATAGACCCTAAACTCCCGACATAGGCGTTGCAGTCCTCGCTGTTATGCTTACATTCGGGACGGTTGCAGAGTATAGTAGAATAGCCGCTTTCCCTGTCCATGTAACAAAGCAGCTCGGAACTTCCGAAATAGTAATATCCATCCGCAGTTACAATAACCGAACTGGTATACGAAATGCCGTTGTAGTATGTATACTTCGCTCCAAGGTCAACCGTTCCCGTGTCCGGTTCGGCTGTCGTATCTTCGGTTGAGTCTGTTTCGGGGACTTCGGCGGAGTTCACCGTCCCGTCCTCGCTTGTTCCGTTGCCGCAGCCGATGCCGAAAAGCAGTGCTGCAACTAAGAGAATAATCCAAAACTTTTTCATATAATACCTCCTGTGTATTTTCAATTTCTGTGAGTTAGATTGAACGGGGATGCGTGAGAATTAGTTGACGCTATACCGCTATATTGTCAACTAACGCTCCGCCGATATAGTACCAGTACTCGCAATCAACATAATAAGCGATCTCAGCATTTATACCTACATTCTGTAATAACTGTTGGGCAGACTGCGCCGCACTAACATATGTTGTATTATTCTTGGATACCGAGTATCCTGCTATTCTAGTTTGGTATTTTGAATCACTGCTGTTCAACTTGTAGTTAATTTTGCATTGCGCTTTAACCTTTAACGAAGCAGTAGTTCCATACTGCAATGAGCAGCTTGAGGTACTACCGGAACGATCTCCACGGGCAGTGTAATTGTACCCGTTATAAACGCCCTGAGAAACATCTGCAAATGTAGTGGACGCTATTGCACTGAGTAACAGGAGCATCGCCGTTATAAAGACGACAGTTCTCTTTGCTTTCATTAATTTTTCCTCCTTTCTTTTGTAATATAGTTTGCGTCCCTGCTCAAATTGATTTTAAACGGTCGCTCAGGAGTGTTGGTACCTTCCTCAGTCCGTATAGGTTGTTGGCAGTAATGTATACTTCACATACCATCCATCGGTCAATTTCTCATACCCATATTGTGTCATGTCAGACAAATCATACAAAGTATATATCAAGTCCTCTTGGTCAAATTCACTGGGCTCCAAGTCGCTTGGACATATAATTGAAAAGAAAACGCCCATTCGCTTATCATCTATCAAGCGCATCCATATAATCATCCCTGGGAAGTGTGCTTGAATTGTTCTTATATGCAACTATGTTCCCGTTTTCGTCTTCTACGGGAACGAGACTGTTATCTATATCAACCCACTCGTTGTTCTTTTCGTAATGAACGGGGTAGGGGTAAAGCACGGTTTCATATGCGCCGTCTGCCCGCCGAAATGTTTTGCTGCTCTCGGTTCGCTGCGTCTCGACTTCACCTACAAGAGGGCTATACTCTAATTCGGTACTCTTGGAAAAGTCATTCGCCTCGGCATACTCCTCAATGAGCCTCTGCCGCTCGGCTTCCATAGCCATGACTTTGGAGGGAACAGCGAGATAGTATACAAACATTGTTGCAATAACCAGCAGTATACTTAGTATTCTTTTATATGTTTCATTTGTATTTCTTCTCTTCCTATAAATTTTTCTTTTGCAGATTTTTGCCCTAAGCAATATTTTGTTTTTTTCATCTGATATACTCTCTTTTACAACTTCTCCAATGGAAACATCCCCTTTCGTTCGGTAAACTCAAAATTTCTTTGTTTTCGTTCGTCTCTGTGTCCCTACACTATATAGACAGTTTTCAGCGACAATTGCAGATGAAAAACGGATATTTTTCTGAAATTTTCATTAAAAATTAGGCTTTCCTCTAAAAAAGGAGATTCCTTTTGAAGCCCACTGCAAGGGATTTTGATGTTCAGGTTCTTTTTGGTGGAAGGGAAATATTGCTTATATGCTTGCAGGATGCGGGATGATATGCTATAATTTGACAAATTGCCGGGGAGTTGGGACAAATTGATTGATAAGCTCATGACAACATATTCGGAAAATCTGCGGGAGTTGATTGCCGTTGCTAATTCCGTTGTCAGAGATTATGACCAAGCGCAGGATATTGTGCAGACTGTTATGATTAAGCTGCTCGAAAACCCTGAAAAATGCAATGGAATTAATAATCAAGTGGCTTTTTTGAAAACCTGTGTTCGTAACGAGGGAATCAATTATTTGCATAAAATGAAGGCAGTTCCTGCTTTTGACAATGTTATAGCGGGATTAAAGGTTTCCCTTCCCCAAGGAAACCAAATGAGCATTATTCGCGTTGCGCCCACGGGCTTTACGCAAGAGCAGGTTTATGCCGTCTGGAACGGGCTTATTGGCGATACGGAGATGTTTTTCACGTCGCAGGAAATGACAAGGGCGGAGATAGAGGCGGCGATTATTTTTGCACAGGAGCGCATTGAAAAAGCGGGGAATGACGAGGATATGGGCATATATCGGGAGCAGCTTGAGTATTTTAAGAGCATCTATGTAAGCGCCCCCGAAAGCAAGAGCAGAGAAAGGGTCTACGGAACGCTTCAAGAGCTGTACGAAACGCAATACGGAAGCGAAGAAAAAACGCCCTACCAAGGGGTTATGGCAGAAAGCGCAGACGGCAACGTGCGCTTTAACGTGCAAAATCCCTACGGCAGCGACGGCGGTGCGAGCGTTGCCCGTATGTCGTACAGCCGAAAGGCTTTTGTTCACGGAGCCGACGGTGCGCCCATCGTTGAAAGCCGTGCGGTTGACATAGCCGACACAGCAGCCCCCGCAGGCGCAGGCGAGGTTACACTGTCCCCCCGTTCCGCCGCAGAAACGGTGAACGCATTTCTTGCGGACGCCGATCTGCCTTTTGCAATAGCGGCAGCAACGCTGAACAGCGGAGAGGACGACCGCTATTATCTCTTTTTCTGCACAAGGCTGGTTGGGGGCATTCCTTCCGCATTCCTGCTCGGGGAATCCTATTATGAGGACGAAGATGCGAACTATGCCAAACGTTGGGAGCATGAAATGATGTCCGTTACCGTGGATGAAGAGGGCATACGCTCCTTTGTATGGGAGGCACCCATAGAAACGGTGGAAACCGTTGTGGAAAACTGTACGCTGCTACCTTTTTCGGATATACGGGAGATATTTAACAAGATGGCGTTCGTCACCTACGGCTTTCAAGCCAAGGGCATCAATACCCTGCATATTAACGTTTCGGATATCAAGCTCGAAACCCTTAGAATCGTTGAGCAGAACGCAAATAAAAGCGGACTTTTGGTGCCCGTATGGAATTTTTACGGCACACGGGTCATGGAGAATACGGACGGGACAAGCACCACAACAAGTCACATCATCCTAATGTCTATAAACGCCGTGGACGGCAGCATAATCGACCTTGCCAAGGGCTATTGAAACATAAAACTTGCAAGCAGGCATGACACCACAAAACTTCATGCCTGCTTTTTGCTGCAACGGCAAAAGCGTATAGAAATATTTATATTTATGTCGCAAGAATGTTACAAGCATCTGTTAAGCTAAGTTTAAGACAATGGGGAAGCTGTAAAAACAGAACAGAGTGATAGCCTAAATCAATCCGAGCGAAGTTTCGCGGAAAGGACATCATATGAAACGTTTATTAACTGTATTGTTGGCAACCTTGCTTCTTTGCGGCTGCGGAGGCGGCGCAAACGAGGCGAAGGCTCCCTCGGAGCCTGCTAAAAGCAATCCACCCGAACAAACGGAGCTTATAGATACCTCCGAGCCTACAACGGAAACCGCCACCCCAACAAGCGAGCCTATGGAAAGTGCCACGGCGGAGCCCACGGACACGGCGGAACCGGACCCGCAACAGCCCGTCGCATTTTCCGCATCGGCATTTTCCAACGAGCCCTATGCGGCATCACTGCCAACGGTTACCACTTTGGTCAAGGCCTTGCCTTCCGCATCCGATGAGGACGGCATAGTCCTCCACGAAATGTGGAATCAGGAGCTTGACTTTCAGGGATTTTGCCTCGCTTTGGATGAGTTCAATATTGACGAATCGGGGGCGGTGCTTCGCTTTACCGTAACGCTCCCCGATGCTTGGACAGACGAAGTAAAGGAAGCCATGCGGGACAATGGGTTGAGGTTTAGAATCTACTTGGACGAGACCGAGACCGACGCCTTCCGAACCAGAACCGTGTCAGAGCTTGAAGGGAACGGCTACACGATACAATATTCCTCCTGCGTGCTGCCTATAAGGGACTGGCAGAGCGTGGGTAAAATTTCCGTCGTGCCCGATGTTATAAACACAAGCGAGGTTCGAACCTTTGCCTCCCCGTTTTCCTACGACCTTGAAAACGGCGAAACCGCAAGCTACTATTCCCTCGGGACGGATTATTCTTTGAGTTGGGACGATTCGGAGCTTAACGGGCTTGACGGCATTACCTATGAACACACGCTGCTGTCCGAGCTTGCGCTTTCGTTTACCGTGAACGAAAACCCGATTGAAGCGGAACCCGTCGTATGGGAGGAACGCCCCGTTGTACTTTACGAAGAACTTTTCGAGGAAAACGAGGCGGACGGCTTTTATGACCGTGACTATGACCACGCCGATGCTCCAAAGGCTCAAGTGTCGCTGACCTCCAAAACCTTTGAGGGAGTGACTTTTACGCTTACGCACCTGTGTCTTAAAGAGACGGGACCCGAGATTGAGCTGCATTTGCAGCTTCCCGACTCATGGACGGATAAGGAAGTGTTGAGCTTTTATTCACCTCAAACCGGAGTGCAGATATCCGTTACCGCTGTCGATAAAAACGGCAGGGAGCTAAGCGGCGTTATTTCCCCGTCAGTGCTAAATCTATGGAGCGGGCCAAGCATAGATAATTATCTGACGGAGAATTTCAGAGATGTCTATTTTAGGACGGGAATAAGCTCTTTAACCTATGAGAATTGGAAAAACATCGACAGGATAATCATAGTTCTGGAGTACGCCGTCTTCACCCATTTGGGCTACGACGCCGACTCCGTACCGTTGAGCGAGGAGCCTATTACAAGCAGCGAGTGGCTGAATATTCTCACCCGCTCGGTTATCCGCTTGGACGAGCTTGCGATCACGATAGATATAGACGAAACGATCTTCGATGCAGGACTGTAAGGAGGAACGAAGATGAAAAGATTTTTAATTGTAGTGTTGGTTATATCAATGCTTTTCGCTTTTGGCTGTCAACCCACGCCCGAGGAGGAGCCTATCGTAAACCGCGGCGATTCGCAGGCGCAGGAGGCGATATTTTCAACGA
>JAUNBP010000039.1 GCA_030526995.1 Clostridia bacterium | reverse complement strand
TGCGATAGTTGAATGCGCCATTTTGCCACGGACATGTGGCAAAATGGCAAGGGATGTTTAATGTGGGTACGACTTCTTGCACCTTTCCCCGTAGGGGCGGATATCATCCGCCCGCCAACCAAACGGCGCACCATTTTAATTATGAATTATGCATTACGAATTATAAATTCTATTACAGAACCGTCTCCCACAAGATAACGGTTGACAGGGGGTGTGGAAAGAGGTATATTTTTTTCATGAGAATGAGGATTTTTTCGACGGGATTTAAGGGCTTGCTTGCGCTTTGTGCGTGGGCGGGCATAGTTTTGCAATGCGGGCCGTTCACTTCGGCACCCAACTTTTCCACGCTCAGGTATTACACGCTCATCAGCAACCTCTTGATTGCGGGCTACTTTAGCTTTGCTGCAATTTGGGCAGGCAAGGGCAGGCCTGCGCCGCTGCCAACTTTTAAGGGTGCGCTCATCATGGGCATCACGGTGACGGGGCTGGTCTTTCACATCATGCTCTCGGGGCTCGACTTTGGCATGGGCGACGACTCCGGACTGGGCATTGGCGGCACGGCGCAAGCGGTTGCCAATCAGCTTTTGCACACGGTAACGCCCATAATGGCGGTCTTGGACTGGCTTATCTTCGATAAAAAGGGCGGCTACGGCAAGCTCGCCCCGCTTCAATGGGTCATAATTCCCGACGTCTACTTCGTGCTTGCAACGATATACGGCTTTACGATAGGAACCCCGTTTTACGGCGGCTCCCGCTTCCCCTACTTCTTCATCGACTACGATATTCAGGGCGTGGGCGGCGTGCTCCTGTATGCCCTCGCATTAAACCTCGCCTTCATCGCCCTCGGCTATGTGTTCGTTTTGATCGACCGCCTGCTCGCAAAAATACGCAAGCGTTCTGAAAAGGTACCGTACTTTTCTTTACGGGAAGAAAGGTACCAAAAGAACCCGTAAAAGAGTGAGGAAATAAATCTTAATATGTAACTAAATTGAAATCCCCCCTGCCCTTTTGTCGCCTGTCCGCGGCAAAAGGGCGCACTCAAGCAACACTATACAAATTATAATACTATCATTTTACGCTTTTCTTTGCTTCCTTTCTTTTCTCGTGAAAAGAAAGGGAGGGTACCCCTCCCCCGTGAGGGTAATAACGGATACGGCGGGCGGATGATATCCGCCCCTACAGGGGAAAGGGCACGTCCGAAAAGAAATGAAGAAAAAATCCCCCGTGAGGGCAATAACGGGAAATGGCGGGCGCGAAAAGGAAGAAAAACCCACAACCCTCCCATTTAAGAAAATTAGAAAAAAATTTAATTTATTCCGTCGAACGCTGCACTTTCTTTCTATATTAATATATGTGCTGTTTACAAATCAAACGAGCTGTGCTATAATGGGTAGGATAGATTCGGAGGTATGCGCTTGCGCATTTTGAGCATCAAACTTCATCATTATCGCAACTACCGTCAGTTGGAGCTTTTGCCCGATTCGGGGCTTTGCGTATTGACCGGTTTGAACGCCTCGGGCAAGACCAACATCTTGGAAGCTGTCTTTTTGTGCGCCTTGGGCAGGAGCCACCGCACCTCGCACGACGGGGAGCTCATTCGCAGCGGAGCCGAGGAGGGGCTTGTCGTGCTTAAGATAGACACCGCCATGGGCGTTAGGACGATTCGCATAGAGCTTAGGCTAAAGGAGCGCAAGCGGGTGTTCTTGGACGGGCAGCCTATTGCAAAGTCGGGCGAGCTCATGGGCGCATTGAACGTTGTAATGTTTTCGCCGGAGGACCTTGCGCTCGTGAAGGACGGGCCCTCGGAGCGGCGGCGGTTTTTGGATATGGAGCTGTCGCAGCTTCAGCCCTCGTACTACTACACCTTGCAGCAGTACAACGCCACGCTCAAGCAGAGGAACATGCTCTTAAAGGACTTTGAGCAGGCGGACTACGACACCTTGGAGCTTTGGGACGCCCAGCTTGCAAAGCTCGGCGCCTCAATAACGCTCTCCCGAGCCACCTTTGTAAAGGAATTGGGCGTCGTTGCAAGGGAGCTGCACGGCATAATGTCCTGTAACCGGGAGGAGCTCTTGGTCTCCTACCAGCCGAGCATCCCGCAGGTGGAGCCCAAGCTGCTTGCCGAGGCGATGCAAAACGCCCTTGCCGACAACATCGAGCGGGACCTTTATAGGGGCAACACCTCGATAGGCCCGCACAAGGACGACGTTGCGCTGTTTTTGAACGGCACGGATGTGAGGGTCTACGGCTCGCAGGGTCAGCAGCGAACGACGGCGCTTTCGCTAAAGCTCTCCGAGATTGAGATAATCCGCAGGGTTAGAAAGGACACGCCGGTGCTGCTCTTGGACGACGTGCTTTCCGAACTCGATGCAGACAGGCAGGCTATGCTGTTTCAGGCCGTAAACGGCTGCCAAACGATGGTCAGCTGCACCCACCTTGAGGAGTTTACCAAGGCGGGCGTGGACAGGATGCAGGTATATGAGGTCAATAACGGCAAAGTTATTGAGCTTTGACATAATCTAAGGAAAGAGGAAACTATATGGAACACCACGATGTGGAAAATTACGGTGCGTCGCAGATACAGGTGCTGGAGGGTTTGGAGGCGGTTCGCCGCCGCCCGGGAATGTACATTGGCACCACCGACATAAGGGGACTGCACCATCTTATCACCGAGTTGGTTGACAACTCGATTGACGAGGCGTTGGCGGGCTTTTGCGATCATATCGAGGTCGCAATTCACAAGGATTTGACCGTCACGGTCAAGGACAACGGCAGGGGCATACCCGTGGGCTACCACGAAAAGACCGGCAAGAACGCCTTGGAGGTGGCACTTACGATTTTGCACGCCGGCGGCAAGTTTGGCGGCGGGGGCTACAAGGTCTCCGGCGGCTTGCACGGCGTGGGCCTCAGCTGCGTCAATGCCCTCTCCGAATGGCTGATTGCCGAGGTGAGGCGGGACGGCAAGATATACCGCCAGTCTTATCGGCGGGGCGTTCCCGAGTCCGAGGTAAGCGAGGTTGGAACCTGCTCCGAGGACGATACCGGAACCATGGTCACCTACCTTGCGGATGCGGAAATCTTTGATTCGCTCAACTACGAGTTCGACCTTTTGAAAACGAGGCTTAGGGAGCTTGCGTTTTTGAATGCGGGCATACGCATAAGCGCCGTTGACGAGCGCACCGAGCCCTGCACGGAGCGCACCTACTGCTACGAGGGCGGCATCCGCTCCTTTGTAGAGCACCTAAACCGCAACAAGGAGGTCTTGCAGCCTGCGCCCATGTTCTTTACGGCACGCCGTGTCGAGGACGAGCAGGAGACCGCCTCCGTAGAGGTTGCCATGCAGTACAACGACGGCTACAACGAGCTAATTCTAACCTTTGCAAACAACATAGCCACCCACGAGGGCGGCGCTCACCTGGTGGGCTTTAAGGCTGCGCTCACGAGGGTGATAAACGACTACGGCAAGAAGAGCGGAATATTTAAGGAAAAGGATATGTCACTCTCGGGCGAGGATATAAGGGAGGGCTTGACGGCGATAATCTCCGTAAAGCTCACCGAGCCCCAGTTCGAGGGTCAGACCAAGACCAAATTAGGCAACGCCGATATGCGTCCGCTCGTTGACGGCGCCGTGGCGCAGGGGCTTATGCAGTTTTTGGAGGAGAACCCCCAGATTGCAAAGCAGATAATAGAAAAATGCATCACGGCATCGAGGGCAAGGGACGCCGCAAGGAAGGCGAGGGAGCTGACAAGGAGAAAGTCGGCGCTCGACAGCACCGCCCTGCCCGGGAAGCTTGCGGACTGCCAAGAGAAGGACGCCTCCCTCTGCGAGATATTCATAGTCGAGGGCGATTCCGCAGGCGGCAGTGCCAAGATGGGCAGAAACCGTGTAAATCAGGCGATTCTGCCGCTTAGGGGCAAGATTTTGAACGTCGAAAAGACGAGGCTTGACAAGATGCTTGCCAACAACGAGATAAGGATGATGATAACCGCCTTCGGTGCGGGCATGGATGCGGACTTTGACGATACCAAATTGCGCTATCACAAGATAATCTGCATGACCGACGCCGACGTTGACGGCAGCCATATAAGAATTTTGCTTTTGACCTTCTTCTATCGGCACATGCGCCCGCTCATCGACAAGGGCTACGTTTACATTGCCCAGCCGCCGCTGTACCAGATAAAGCGGGGCAAGACCGAGCGTTACGTCTACTCCGACGAGGAGCTTGAAAGGGCTCTCGACGAGATGGGCAGGGAGCCAAAGCCCGTGATTCAGCGCTACAAGGGCTTGGGCGAGATGAACCCCGAACAGCTCTGGGAGACTACGATGAACCCCGATTCGAGGATACTCTTGCAGGTCAAGGTTGAGGACGCCGTGCTTGCAGATGAGCTGTTCACGGTTTTGATGGGCGACAAGGTCGAGCCTCGGCGCGAATTTATCGAGCAGAATTCAAAGCTCGTCACCGATTTGGACGTATAGGGAGGGTAATATGGACGAAAACACGAACAACAGGATAATACCTATTAATCTGGAGAAGGAGGTTCAGACCTCGTTTATCTCCTATGCGATGGCGGTAATTATAAACCGTGCCCTGCCCGATGTGCGAGACGGCTTAAAGCCCGTGCATCGCAGAATTTTAACCTCTATGGACGAACTCGGCGTTCAGCCCGACAAGCCCTACAGAAAGAGCGCACGTATCGTGGGTGACTGCATGGGTAAATACCACCCGCACGGCGACTCCTCTATATACGAGGCTATGGTAAGGCTTGCCCAGCCGTTTTCAACCCGCTACCCCTTGGTGGAGGGACACGGCAATTTCGGCTCCGTGGACGGCGACCCCGCTGCTGCAATGCGTTACACCGAGGCGAGGTTTTCCAAGATTGCGGTTGAGATGATGGCGGACATAGACAAGGACACCGTGGACTTTGGCCCGAACTTTGACGGCAGCACGACGCAGCCGCTGGTTTTGCCCTCCCGCTTTCCGAACATCTTAGTAAACGGCTCGGGCGGCATAGCCGTGGGCATGGCTACCAACATCCCCCCGCATAACTTAGGCGAGACGATAGACGGGCTCGTAGCCCTAATAGACAACCCCGACATAACCGTGGACGAGCTTATGCGCCACATCCCGGGTCCGGACTTTCCTACCGGCGCCCTCATCATGGGAAGAAGCGGCATTGCGCAGGCTTACCGCACCGGCAGGGGCAGGATAGTGGTTCGTGCCCGCACCGAGATAGAGCAGTACGGCACAAACCGCAGCCGCATCATCGTTACCGAGATTCCGTTCCAAGTCAACAAGGCGAGGCTCGTCGAGAGGATAGCCGAGCTCGTGCATGAAAAGCGCATCGAGGGCATCTCCGACCTTAGGGACGAGACCGACCGCAGCGGCATGAGAATCGTTATAGAGCTAAAGCGGGACGTCAACGCAAACGTGGTCTTAAACAACCTGTTCAAGCATACCCCCTTGCAGGAGGCGTTTGGGGCGATAATGCTTATGCTCGTGGACGGCGAGCCAAAGGTGCTGAACCTTCGTGACATCCTCTACTACTATCTGCAGCACCAAAAGGACGTTGTAACGAGGAGGACGAGGTACGAACTCAACCGAGCCCGAGAGCGGCTTCACATATTGGAGGGCCTATTAAAGGCCTTGGACAACATAGACGAGGTCATTGAGATAATCAAAACCTCCGAAAACCCCGCCACAGCCAAGGAAAGGCTCATTGCAAGGTTCGGCTTTTCCGAGCGGCAGACGCAGGCCATCTTGGATATGCGCTTGCAGCGGCTCACCGGACTTGAGCGGGACAGGATTTTAGAGGAGGATATGCAGCTCAAGGAGCGGGTAGCCTACCTTGAAAGCGTGCTTTCGGATGAGCATCTTCTCTACGGCATAATCCGCGAGGAGGCTCTGAGAATCAAGGAAAAATATGCGGACGAGCGCAGAACCGAGATAACCCAGCCCGTGGACGATATCGACTTGGACGATATCATTCAGGAGGAGGAGATGGTGGTTACGATGTCGCACTTCGGCTACATCAAGCGCCTCTCCCCCGACACCTACCGCGCGCAGAACCGAGGCGGCAGGGGCGTTATCGGCCAATCCACCCGAGAGGAGGACTACGTGGAAAGGATGTTTGTTTGCAGCACCCACGATAGGATAATGTTCTTTACCAACTTCGGCAGGGCGTTTGTAAACAAGTGCTATGTGATACCCGAGGGCGGCAGAACCGCCAAGGGCTTGCCGGTCGTAAACCTCTTGCAGCTTCAGACCGGCGAAAAGGTGACTGCAGCCTTCCCGATAGACGAAAACGCCGAAAAGAACGGCTACCTCGTCACCGCAACAAGGCTCGGAATGATTAAAAAGACGAGGCTTTCGGACTGCCAAAACATCCGCAAGGGCGGACTCAACATCCAAACGCTCAAGGAGGGCGACGAGCTCATAAGCGTTGAGCTTTCGAGCGGCAGCGATGAGTTTTTGATTGCGAGCAAGAAGGGCAAGTGCATAAGGTTTGCCGAGAAGGACGTTCGTGACACCGGCAGGGGCGGCATGGGCGTAAGGGCAATCCGCCTGTCGGAGGACGACGCCGTAATAGGCATGGTAAAGGCCGTGAGCGGAGCGAATTTGTTGGTCGTCACCGAAAACGGCATGGGCAAGATGACGCCCGAGGACCAGTATTCGATTCAGGGCAGGGGCGGCAAGGGCTTAAATGCGATGAAGATTACCGAAAAGACCGGTGACCTTGCCTGCATTGCAATGTCGCAGCCCAAGCATGACCTCATGCTTTTGAGGGATGACGGCACGGTTATGCGCACCTCCATAGACCAAATCTCCGTGATAGGCAGGGCGACGCAGGGCGTTAAGCTCATGCGGGTCGACGAGGGAACCAAGGTTATAAGCGCCGTGCTCGTTCCGCATCAGGAAGAAACCGAGGATGACAGCATCGATTGACAGCCGAATTTCAAATGAGCTAAGGGACCTTGCCCGCATTTTTGAGGATGCGGGCTTTGCCCTCTTCTGCGTTGGAGGCTGCGTTAGGGATTGGCTCTTAGAAAGGGACGCCCCCGATACAGACCTCTGCTCCAAGGCCTTGCCCGAGCAGGTCTTAGCCCTCTTGGGGCAAAGCGCAAGGCTGCAGTCCGAAAAGACCGCAACCGTGAGCATCGAATGGTGCGGGTGCCGCTTTGAACACACGAGCTTTCGCACCGAGAGCTACGGAAAGGGCGGGGAGCATACTCCTCAAAAGGTGGAAATAGGTGCCACGCTCGAAGAAGACGCCTTCAGGCGGGACTTTACCGTCAACGCCCTTTATTACGATATAACCGAGCGAAAGCTAATCGACCCCACG
The DNA here is from genome assembly GCA_030526995.1 of Clostridia bacterium. Classification (GTDB taxonomy): domain Bacteria; phylum Bacillota; class Clostridia; order Christensenellales; family CAG-138; genus JAQUTY01. The sequence goes on along the minus strand of JAUNBP010000039.1, from coordinate 9,120 downwards.
GGCGGAATGGAGGATCTTAGGCGGGGAATGCTCAGAACCACGAGCAAGGACCCTTCGGACATCCTTAAAAACGACGGGCTTAGGCTTTTGAGGCTTGTTAGGTTTGCGCACGGGCTGAACTTTGAGATAGAGGAAAACACCCGACGGGCGGCACGGGAGTACGCACATCTTTTGGAGGACATAGCCTTTGAGCGCAAGCGGGACGAGCTTACAAAGATACTTTTGCTGGACGATGTTACCGCAGCCCTCTACACGATGGACGAACTGGGGCTGTTCCCCTATATAATTCCCGAGCTTACAAGGTGCAAAGGCTTTGGGCAGCGCAAGGCGCACCACATCTACGACGTTATGGGGCATCTGTTTCATGCGGTGGAGAATATCGATAAGCAGGCGGAGCTTCGCTACATGGCGCTGCTGCACGATATAGGCAAGCCCGAGTGCCTTGAAAAGACGGGCAATCAAAGGCTGCATCACGAGTATTCGGCAAGGACGGCAAGGGTTATATTGGAGCGGCTTCGCCTGCCCAAAAGCAGCGTTGAAAGGATAGTTTCCGCAATACAAAACCACATGTTCGACCTCTTCTGTGAGGAGGGCGAGGACGTCGTTCGACAGAAATTTTGCCTTCTGGGCGTAGACAGGGTTTGGGACTTGATTGCGCTTCGGGAGGCGGATGTTCGGGGCAGCGGCATAAAGACGGACTTTATAGAAACAAGGTGGCGGAGGGTAATATCGGACATGGTAGAGCGCAAGACCCCGTTTTCGATAGGTGAGCTTGCCCTTTCGGGTGGGGAGATAATGGCAACTCTCGCTCTTTCGCCCTGTGCAGCCGTGGGCGAGCTTCAAAAAAAGCTGCTTATGCACTGTGCAACCCATCCCGAGGACAACGAAAAACAGACCCTCAAAAAGCTCTTGACAAGCGGAGAAATTGCGCCATAAATGTAAACTTCTTTCGCTACTTATTGGCAATTTAAGTCGGCTGTGCTATTATATGTTCGGTTTTATAGGAAAACGGAGTGAAATGAATGAAAGCAACTAAACTGATAACCGCAATAGTCCTCATCGTAGCCCTCGTGGCGGCGATAGTTTTTGCCGTTGCCTTTTCGGGCGAGGGAACGAATCAGGGCGAGAGCCAGAGCGGCGCGAGGATAATATTGAGCGAGATAATGGCGAGCAATAAGGGGATAGTTTTGGATCCCCAAGGGCAGTCCTCGGACTATGTGGAGCTTTATAACACGACCGCCGAGCAGATTTCGCTCGGGGGCTACCTCCTCTCCTGTCAGTCGGTGGACAATCCCACGGTCAAGAACTGGACCTTCCCCGACAACACCGTGATAGAGCCCTATGGCTACCTTATAATATGGTGTACGGGCGACAACAGCAGCGACAGCCCCTACACGAACTTCAAGCTCAGCGTGGGCGAGGTCATAACCTTTGGCGATGCGGCGGGCAACCCCATTGCAAACTTGGAGATTCCCACCGATTCCCATTCGGGCGTTTCCTACTGCTACGACCTTAACACAAACACCTGGGTAAACATGCTCCCCTCCCCGGGCTATCCCAACACCGCACAGGGCATTGCGGACTTTCAAGACAGCAAGGCCGTAAGCTCCGACCCGCTGACTACCGTGCATAACGGCGTGTACATTTCCGAGTTCATGGCGAGCAACTCCAACTATCTGCTCTGCCCCGACGGGGAGTACAGTGATTGGGTAGAGCTTTATAACACTACCGACACGGCACAGGACCTGTCGGGCTTTGGGCTGTCGGACGACCCTACAAAGCCCTTTAAGTACACCTTCCCCGAGGGCACTGTTATTCAGCCTTACAGCTATCTTTTGGTGTATTCAACCCTCGTTCCGGTGGACGGCTACCTCTGCCTCGACTTTGGACTGTCGGCAAGCGGCGAGGAGCTGCTCTTGACCAATGCGGACGGCGGCGTGCTCGATCATATAACCTTCTCGGCGCAGCAAAAGAATTACAGCTATGCCCGAAACTTCGAGGGCGGCGTTGGCGACTTCTACGACTGCGACATCCCCTCCCCGGGCTATCCCAACGACTATTCGGGCTACCTCGACTACTTCAACTCCCAAAACCCCGACTTGGGCGTACACGATATCACGATAAACGAGGTCTTGGTAGAGGGCTATTACATGGCTCTCGATTACAGCTCAAGGTATAACAGTCAGCGCCCCTTTGATTTTACGCTCGGGAACTGGGTGGAATTTTATAATAACAGCGACTTCGCTGTGGACTTATCGGGCTTTTCGGTGTCGGATGACACGGGGGAGCCGCAAAAATGGGTTTTTCCTGACGGAACGAGTATCGCCGCTAAAGGATATCTCATTCTCGTGTTAAAGGACGGAGACGCTCCCGACGGCGGCACCTACATGACCCTAAACTTCGATATCCGAGGCACGGGCGAAACCCTCTACCTCTACAATAACGAGGGCACGATGATAGATCTTGCCGAGGTTCCCGCCTGCCATGCAACGGTATCCTACGGCAGGGATGCAAGCGGAAACTGGGTGGAGTTTGAAACGCCTACGCCGAACGCACAAAACGGCGGAACGGCAAAGTCGGGCTATGCCGAAAAGCCCGTGATAGAGCTTGAAAGCGGGCTCTATTCAGGGGAGCAGACCGTAACGATAGCGATACCCGACGGCTGCTACGTCACCTACACCCTCGATGCAACCACGCCCGACGAAAGCTCCTCAAGGTATTCGGGCCCCATAATAGTAGGTGAAAACACCGTGGTTCGGGCGAGGGCGTTTGCAATCGATGACAGCACCTACGGCAGTGACACGGCTTCCGCAACCTACATAATCTTGGGCGCCACCGACACGCAGGAGGCGCATTCGACCGACATGAACGTCATTTTCTTGGTGACCGACCCCGAAACCCTCTGGGATCCCACTATTGGAATCTACGTTTTGGGCAACGACTATCAGGGCAGCGGTGAGCCCACCGACATCACCTCCGAGTACGCCACGAGTACGCAGGGCGCAAACTTTAACCAAAGCGGCAGGTGCTGGGAGCGGGAAGCCACCTTTACCTACCTGTCTGCTGGCGGCACGGCCGTTGAGTACGAGGCGGACTTGATGATAAGGATATTCGGAGCCTATTCGAGGGCGCAGAGGCAAAAGTCGTTTGCGCTGATAACGAGAAAGGGCTACGGGGTCACCTCCTTGGACTATGCCTTCTTTGACAACCGCCCGTTTACAAGCTATAATTCGCTTGTAATGCGGCAGAGCGGCAAGGATGCGCAGGCGTCGCACATTCGGGACATCCTTATTGCAAAGCTCTGCGACGACGGCAATTTGGATATGGCGTCGCAGGCCTACGTCCAATGCGAAACCTACCTAAACGGCGAGTATTGGGGCATCTACAACCTGCGAGAAAAGGTTTCCACGAGCTACATTGCCCAGCATTACAGCGTTGAGGACAAGGAGAGCATAGACCTTTTGGTGGGCAACGGCACCTTGGTCAGCGGTTCGGAGCAGGCGGAGGAGGATTATGCTGCCATGATTCAATACTGCGAGGACAGAAACTGCGTCCTCTCCGATTCAGACTACGCCTACCTAAGCACGCTCATGGATATGGAAAACTATGCGCTCTACTGCTCCATTGAGATAGTCGTAGGCAACAAGGACACCGGCAACATCAAGTTTTGGCGCAGCTCGGAAAAGGATTCCAAGTGGCGCTGGCTGATATACGACTTTTGCGATGCGATGAACGGCAACGGCGACGCTTCGGACGAGGTTACAAGCGGCTATCGGCGTGACTTTTTCCGCTTCTACTTCCACGAGGAGGGGCACGGCGCAGGCAAGGGCTTTTCGACGGTGCTGTCGAGATCGCTCCTGTCCAACAATCAGTTCGTCGACGTGTTTTTAACGCAGCTTGCCAAGGTGTACGAGGCGTATTCCACCGAGAACATAGTAAGCTCCGTGGATGAGCTTTCCGCAATCATGGTGGAGGAGATGGAGTTTGCCCGCCCCCGCTGGAACGCAACGGTTGCCAACTGGCAGGCAAACCTAAATAACCTCCGCCAGTACGGCATAAACTATCCGTCACGGTCGCAGGCCTACTGCTACCGCTACATAAACGAGAGAACTAACTATGATTTGTCGTGGGAGGAATTGCAGCAGCGGTTCAGCCTTACCGATGAGGAGCTTCAGGCGGTCAAGGACACCTACGCAATCATAGGATAAAAAAAGGAAGGGTTATGGGACAGAATTACCGACATGAACTTAAATTTGTCATGAGCGAAGCGGAAGCCACCCTGCTTGCAACGAGGCTGAGGCTGACTATGGCTCAGGATGCGCACGCAGCCCAAAACGGCGGCACCTACTTCATCCGCAGCCTCTATTTCGACGACCCTTACGAGAGCGGAATAGGGGAAAAGGTCTCGGGCATCATGTTTAGGGATAAGTACAGGATTAGGATTTATAATCTATCCGATTCGGTGATAAAGCTCGAGCGCAAGCACAAGAACAATTCCTACATTAAAAAGGACAGCCTTAACTTGACAAGAAACCAATGCAATGCGATAATTGCGGGAGAGTACGACTTTTTGCTGCACCGCAAGGAGCCCTTTGCCAAGGAATTGTACGCCGAGTTTAGAACGAGGAACCTAAAGCCCAAGGTTTTGGTGGACTACGACAGGGAACCCTTCGTCTTTCCGGTGGAGGATGTCAGAATAACCTTCGACCGCAACATCCGAACGAGCATGAGGCCCAAGGATATCTTCGACAGGAATGCGATAACCTACCCTGCAATGTCCGACCCCACGCAGTGCATAGTCGAAGTAAAGTTTAACCGCTACCTGCCCGCCTATATAAGAAGCCTGCTTCAGGTGAATGCGGCGGATCACACGGCGGCAAGTAAATATGTCTTTTGCAGACAATTTGATGTATAATAGATAGGGAAATATTAGGAGGAATTATGACAAGCACCTTACAAACAATGTTTGCGGCACACACCGATCAGCCGTGGCTGACGATTTTCACGATAGTAATTGCGTTCTTCGTCGGCGTGTTCATCTTCTTCATCTACAAGAAGACCTTTACCGGGGTAATCTATTCGAGAACCTTCAACCTGAGCCTTATAATGCTGACGATGGTCAGCGCCATGGTCATCATGTTCGTGTCAAACAACGTCAAGATGACGCTGGGCATGGTCGGCGCACTGTCCATCGTGCGGTTCAGAACCGCTATCAAGGATCCGATTGACACGGTGTTCATGTTCTGGGCGATAGCCGAGGGCATAGCGTTCGGCGCGATGTTCTTCATCGAGGGCATCATCGGCGCAATCGTCATCGGTCTGTTCATGGTCATAATAACGCTCGTAAAGGGCTCGCGCTCTATGCCGTACCTTTTGGTTCTGCACTTTGACGAGCGGGCGTCCAAGGCGGTCAAGCAGATGGTTGCCCAGCTTCCCAATGCCAAGCTCAAGAGCAAGACCGTCCAGCGCGACGGGATTGAGATGGCAATAGAGCTCAGAGTCAAGGAGAGCGAAACCGGCTTTGTCGATAAGTTCCTCAGAGTCGAAGGCGTATTCGACGCAACCCTCATCGCCCACCAAGGCGATATGATATCCTAACCCACCCGTCGGGGCGGGCTACCCTTCTTTCTTTTCGCACACCCTTTCCCCGTAGGGGCGGATACCATCCGCCCGCCATACCCGTTATTGCCCTCACGGGGGGTTTTTCTTCATTTCTTTTCGGACGCGAAAAGAAACGAAGCAAAGAAAAGCGATAAAGAGTTAATATTATAATTTGTATAGTGTTGTCTGAGTGCGCCCTTTTGCCGCAGACAGGCGACAAAATGGCAAGGGAAATTATGAATTATGCATTAAAATTTCCCTTTTTGCGGTACAAAACAAAACTCCGACCACCACCCAACCCACATACAATTGCGAGGGAAAATAGGATAAAACGTTCGATTGAACCCCGATGATTGATAAATCGAGAAAGAGAGGGAATATCAAATGAAACGCATTCTATCCATTCTGTTGGGCATCGCACTGCTCATGTCTGCTGCTGCGCCCGTGCTTGCTTGGGGCGAGGACGAGCTCCGTTTTGAAAGCCCGAACGACAGCGAGTATGATACTTGGGGAATCTCGGGGGGCTATACCTACTTGGTTAAGGACGGGGAAGCCTACATATCCGCTTATTCCGGAAGCGGCGGAAGGTTAGTTATTCCGTCCGTGCTGGACGGCTACCCCGTGGTTAAAATCATGGACTCGGTTTTTGAAGGAAACAAAACCTTGACCGAGGTTACGATTCCCGACAGCATCGTTTCCATAGGAACAAAGGCCTTTGCCGGCTGCGACAGAATCACAACGCTCACGATAGGCGACGGAGTGGAGTCGGTAGGGGACTATGCCTTTTGGTATTGTCAGGTTCTCACCTCCCTGCGCATGGGCAGCGGGGTTAAAACCATAGGAGCTTATGCATTTTCCAATTGTCAATGGCTTGAGAGCCTAACCTTGAGCGAGAGCCTAACCTCCATAGGCAGCTATGCTTTTGAGTCTACAAAACTTATCGGAATAGACATCCCCAAAAACGTGTCCTCGATAGAGGGGGCACCGTTCCCCGCCTGTCACAAGATGACGGAAATACGGGTTGCGGAGGATAATCCCTACTACAAGGCGGTTGACGGCGTGCTGTTCTCAAAGGACGGAAAGACCCTCGTCCAATATCCGGCGGGCAGTCCCAAGGTGAACTACTCCGTCCCTGTAGGTACCGAGAGGATAGGTGCGGGCGCCTTCTACTGGAGTCCGACGCTGCAAAACGTTGCCATCCCCGAGGGCGTGGTTTCCATAGGCGAATATGCCTTCTTTTCCTGCATGGGAATCACGTCGTTTAACCTTCCCGACAGCCTTAGAAAGGTGGAGCAGAGGGCGTTTATGGATACCGGTTGGATGAGAGCCCAGCCGGACGGCTTCTTGTACCTCGACTCATGGATGATAGTCTATAAAAAGGGTTATAAAATCGGAGGGGCTACGGGCGACGTCATAATTGCGGAAGGCACCAAGCACATAGCCGACCAAGCACTTTTCCGTTGTCCCGATGTGCAGAACATCATCCTGCCGGACGGTCTGATTACGATTGGAGAGAGCGCATTTGCGGACTGTAACCGTTACAGAAGGGATATTGTAATTCCCGATACGGTTACAACGATAGGCGAGAGCGCATTCAGCGGCTGCAGGATAAACCAATTAACGCTTTCAAGCTCGATTACCGAAATTCCGCCCAATGCTTTTTACAACTGCGACATGTCCCAAGTCGAGCTTCCTCCAAACCTGATTAGCATTGGCACTCAGGCCTTTATGAGCAATTCCATTTTGGAGCTTGTAATTCCCGACAAGGTCAAGAATTTAGAGCACAGCGCATTCTATTCCAACAGCAGCCTGAAAAAGGTCACGCTACCCGAGGGCTTGCTTACTATTGGCGATTACTGCTTTGCAGGGAGCCACAACCTGTTGGAGATTAACCTTCCCGAAAGCCTGACTTACGTCGGGGAGGCGGCGTTTGCCTATGCAAAAATAACGGAGGTAACCCTCCCGCCTAAGCTAACGAGCATATCGAGAGGCTTGTTTATTCAGTGCAACAAGCTCGAAAAGGTTGTAGTTCCCGCAGGGGTTAGTTCCATCGGTGACGAGGCCTTTGAAAACTGCAGCGCCCTGACCGAAATAATCTTTGAGGGTGCGCCGCCCGAGCTGTTGGGGGATGATGTTTTCTATTACAATCTACCAAGCGGACAGGGGCTCATCTCCGCAACCCTGTACTTTTATTCGGAACACAAGCACCTGTGGGCGCCGAACGGCGAAACGAAGTGGAACGGCATGGATATCGAAATGCTCTTTAGGGAGTACACCCTAACCTTCGTTGCGGGCGGGGAGACGGTAAAAACCCTCCTTGTCAACGAGGACAACCCGTTCAACGCTGCCGATGTTCCACAGGTTCCGCAAAGGAATAACTGCTTTGCTTGGTGGGACGTTGAAAATCTTGAAAACATATACACCGATACCACCGTAACCGCAATCTATCAACAGGTGGAAGAAAGCGGCGACTTCCTCGTAAACATCCCGCCCGATACCACCACTGCCGCCCTGTTCAAAGTTCTCGGCATCGACGGCGGAAACGAGACCGTCATCAAAACGGGCGATACAATAACGCTTGCAGACGCCCAATATACGGCAATAGTCATGGGCGATGTAAACTGCGACGGCAGAGTCGATTCCCCCGACGCCTCATCCATACTGAGAGCCGTCGTAAAGCTCGAGAATCTTGAAAATATGCAGGAGCTTGCCGCAAATACCAATTTTGCAGCCTCCTACGGCGCCGCAGACGCCTCCGCCATCCTCCGCTACGTCGTCAAACTGCAAACATCCGTAGGCAAACTCTCAACGTTTGCAGAAAGCGGGGAGTGAGCAAAGGTCGCTTTGTGAGTTTTTGAAGGGTACGGCCGGTACCCTTCTTTTTTTCGCATACACCTTTCCCCGTAGTACCCCGTAACCATTAAAATTCGACATTTTGTTGTTTATGTGATATAGTGAAAGAAAACGAAAAGAGGCAGTCACATGAAAAACAAAGAGATTTATTTAACATCGGAAGAACAGGTATATTTGCAGGCAATAGTGAGGAAGGGTGTTCACAATTCTCATGTAATCACAAGAGCAAGGGTTTTGCTGATGTTGGATAGGACGGGTAAATCAGACCATGTTCGTTACAAGAGAACCGCCGAATATGCCGATATCTCTGTGCAAGCAGTTTACAATATGAGAGATGAATTTCTTGCTAATCACGACGTTGAGTCTTACCTAACTCGTAAAAAGCGGGAGACACCTCCGAGAGCGCCTAAGCTTGACGGTATAGCAGAGGCAAAAATCATTGCTTTGGCTTGTAGCAAACCGCCGGAAGGATATTCTCGTTGGACCGTTCGACTTTTGGCCGAGAAAGCAGTTGAATTAAATTTTGCAGAGGATATTTCGCATATGCTGATTCACCGACTTTTAAAAAAACGAAATATAAGCCTCATCTAAAGAAGATGTGGTGTATTCCACCCTGCGTTATCATATCAAGTGCAACGAGGGAAAAAGTAGGGGAAAAAGAGATAA
>JAUNBP010000038.1 GCA_030526995.1 Clostridia bacterium | reverse complement strand
AATGCGGAAAAAAGAAATACCAGCCCAACCCAAGTCCTAAACTCTTTTTTTACCCAATGCTGTTTTTTCGTTGGGTAGGTCATTTTAACGTTCATAAAGCTCGCTCCCCTCCACCTCAGGTATTATTCCGTCCTCCGAAAAAAGGCGGAACATCTCTTCCTCAAAGGACGGGTCTGCCGTCCGCTTGGCAATGGACAATGTTGCGATATTGCCGAAAGTGACCATAGAGCAACCCGCCCGACTGGTAAGTGACGTGCCGAGAACAGAATCCATCTTTTGGATATGAGCCGCATACCCGGACGGCATAGTAACAACGCCGAGATTGGAAAGCGTATTGCTAAAAACCCCATCTCCGAGGAATCCATACACAATGCGTGCGACCGGTGCCTTTATCACGAGAGGAACATACCGCAGTGCATCCACCATTTTTTTCGTGGCACTCATCATTTCACTCATAGCTTCTCGAGAAGCTTTGCTTGCAAGCTGTTCAGCGATTTCCTGTATAAGCTCTTGATTGTTCGCTATTTTTGCAATAGGCAGTCGAATCCCACAATAGAGCGCAAAATTACGAACCGTCTCCGATGGATAAAACTTTCTCATATTTACTGGAACCTGAATATTGATTGTTCCGTCCAACTCATCCGTAGCGGCTTTCCCTGCAAGAAACATTTTCGAGAGAACATAAGCGGTTATCGTGGCATTACGAGTTGTTGCGACTGCTTTGAGCTTTTGTGCATCCATAATAAAGTGTAGCACCCGACATGGTTTAACCTTCGACAGTCTGCCGCTCATTTGGGTAGCCGGCACATCTATGAATCCACTGCTTTTTTTTGCGGATTCTGCTCTGGCAAAGCTATTCTCCGTCTCCGCAGCAGTTGGCGTTTCATTGCGTTTCAATACGCCCTCCTCGCTGCTCTGTATCCCGCACAGCCGTAGGTATTCCGCAGTCAGAGCCTTTAAGAAGCTCATCCCTCCTGTACCATCGGTAAGTATGTGAAAGAATTCTACGCTAATCCGATTCTCATACCACAGAACGCGGAACGACTGGGATGCGCTACGTGAAATATTTAGTGCCTGACAGGGAATCCCGTTCTCGGGCTGTACCACATAGCGGTGCTTGGCTGTGTCGAGGTAATGCCAAAAAAACCCTTTTTTCACGGTTGTGGCAAAACTCGGGAAACGCTTGATTGTAAACGTCAGTGCCATTTGCAGAAGCACTGGGATCACTGGTTCGTTCAAGTAAACCGAGAGGCGAAATACAGCCATTTTTCCGGGTTTCATGGAAAGCGGATAAATCTTTGCAGCATCGTCCAGCGCATAATAAAGAATCGGTGGGCGGGTATAAAAACCGCCAAGATGGTCGATGCTCAGTCGTTCAAGTGCGCTCCTTAAGGGAACACCTGCCGTCTCATAGTAAAGGAGCGCATTTTCAAAATCTTGCCGTAGTAATTTCTCCCCGCTTCTATTAAGCGCACAGTGATTGGAAAAGTCATCAAAAAACCGGACAAGCTCTCCTATGTCCTCTGCCGACTGTCTTTGCACGTATTCTTCAAAATCAGCCGCCTGTTTTATCTTTTGCGCAAGTTTTTCAAAAGCAGCCGCCTGCTTTTTGCCCACCCAATTTCCTGTTGCTGTCCTGTTTCCCATGCTTAACCACCTCAAATATGCCTCTTTATTGAATAAGGCTTATCGGCTAAAACAGTATATAAACCCTTGACAATTTCTGTTCTACGGTGCGGGCGTTTCGTCGACGACGTAGTACAGGGTGCCGTCCTCGCGTTCGTAGACGATGCCTATAGGCTGCCCCACCTCGTTTGGCTGCAAGTAGCCGTCGGTTGGGGAAACGACGGGGTTTTGGTTTTGCTGCGGGCTTGTCAAGTCCACCTTCCAGTTGATTATGAGTGCGAGCATTATGCCGACCGCCAAGACGAGCATGACATCCGCCATATTGGCTGCGCCCTCCATCGGGTTGGGTTCTTCCTCGTCGCGAGCCCGTGAAAATATCTTCTTGTTGCCCAAGTTGCGCTTCATGTTAACGCTCCAATTCCAAGACGCTTTCCATGACGGTTTCCAAAAGCGACATGTAGTTGCGGTACCAAGCCTTGCGCACCGATGAAACTATCAGCGCAATCGCAGAACACACGAGTCCCAAAATCGTCGTGTCGAACGCCATGAGCATGGAGGACGACAGAAGCGCCGTGTCGCCCTGACCCAAGGCGATGATGCCGGGGCCCAAGGGAATTAGGGTGCCCAAAAGTCCGAACACGGGGCCGAGCTTTACAATGAGGTCGCTGAATCTCACTATCTTATCGTAGCGCACCTGCTCCTCGGTGATAAGCCTTACCGCCAGCGCCTCCCGCATATCGGGGGTGAGGTCGGGGTGCATCGTAAGCTCGAACAGGGCTGCCTTTTGCCGTTTCAAAAGTCCGCTCTCCTCGATGCAGGTTTCAATCGGGTCATAGCCCTCCTTGAGCCTGTCCAAAAGCTGCGGCAGCTTGACGTTTAGGTGCCTGCGCTCGGTGAAATACTCGGCTGCGAGCCAGCCCAAAAAGACCACGACACAGGCGAACATCAGCAAAAGCACAATGACTACGGGGTACTGCATTGCGTTTGCAATAACCCGCATTACATCGGTCAGGAAGTTTCCGCTGCTTGCTGCAGCTTCAGTGCCCTCAACCGTTAGATTCGTTAACAACATACCCTTCTTTTCTCCTTCTACTTATAGCTTTATAGCTGCATATTGAATTTAACAACCGCAAGGCAGGCTCCCGAGACTGCCAAGATTCCGTTCGATACCCCGACTATCGCATAGGTGTTGGCCTGCTTTGCTCTGTCGGCCTCCTCCTCTGCTATCTCCTGCTCGGTCTTGGGCTGCTCCGTTGGGCTTGCGGTGGGGGGCGAGGTCTCGTCGTCCTCCGCTTCCGAATCGGGGGTGGGCGAGGGGGTCTCCCCGCTATTATCGTTGAAAAATACGACCGGCTCAAGCGAAGCCTCCACCGGATTTACCAGCACATCGTCGTCCAAAACTGCCGAGGGAATCGGCGTGGGGGACGGCGTTGGTGTGGGCGTGGGCGTGGGCGTTGGGGACGCCGTAGGCGTGGGGGTCGTGACCGTCCACTGTGCGTAAAGCGTTAGGTTTTTGTCGGTCTTGTACACGGTTCCCGCCGCATATGCCGTGCCCTTTCCGTCCTTTGCAGTGTTCCAGCCCGTAAACGTATAGCCGCTCCTTACGGGTACCTGTGACGATATCGTAACCGAGCCGCCCTTGCTCTTGGTTTGGGTGCTCGGCAAGTTGGTAACATCGTTGTTGCCGTTGCCGTTATAGGTGACCTTGTAGGACGTGGTCGTTGTGGTGGTTGACCACTGTGCGGTAAACGTAATGTCGGAGCTTATCGTTACGGTAGCATCGGTTTTATAAGTTTTGCTGTCGCTGCCCTTCCAGCTTGCAGGGTATGCGTTGTTTTTCTTGCAAACATAATTGTCAAGCTTGATGGATGAGCCCTTGGCTACCGTTGTCTTATATTCCGACGTTCCGCTGGTTGAAGAGCCCACAAGCATGGAGCCGCCGTTGGCCTTAAAGGTGACGGTGCAATATTCGGTAGTTGTGGCGGCCTTCCATTGTGCAGTAATGACGGTATCCTTTGTAAAGCCATCCTTATATTCGCTTCCTGCCGTGCTAAATTTCGTTGCCCCTGTCGCATCCACAAAAGTCCAGTAGATGAAGGTATAGCCGCTGAGCGTAGGCGCCGCAGGCAGGGTATAGCTTGTGTTCGGGTCAATCTCAACCTCGGAGGGCCAGTTCGACGGGGTGGCGGTAACGCCCTCGGGCAGATTCTGAACGAAGGTAATCTTTATCGTGGGCGCTTTCCACTGTGCATACAGGGTAACGCTTGCGTTGTCGGTATAGCTTGCGAGCTTTGCATAGGCTGTGCCCGTCCCGTCCTTTTTGGTGTTCCAGCCCGTGAAAACATAATCATCGGAGCGAACAGGTTCGATGTTTGGAATTGGAGCCAGCACGTCGTAATACTTGGTCTGCAAATGGGGCATGTTAGAAACCGTGACGCCCGTCGGAACGTCGCCCTCATCGTAGGTTATGGTGTACGGCGAGGGTGTTGGCGACGGTGAGGGTGTGGGCTCCGTTACCGTTACCTCGAAGGTTTGGGAAAACTGCCCGTACTTGACCGTAATAACCGCACTGCCCGCCTTTAACGCCTTAATCTCGCCGTTTTCCACCGTGGCAACCGTTGGATCAGAGCTTTCAAATGCAATCGTGCCATTGTCAATCAAGTGTTTGATATAGGCCTTGGTAAGCGCATCGTTGACGCCCCCGCTCGTTTCAATCGAAACCGGGTGGGTTGCGCCGACCTCCAAGGATAAATCTGCGGTTGGAGAGGTTGGAAGCGTAAAAGTAGGCAGGGTGCTTATCACTATCCGCATCGAGGTTATGCCGTTGTAACTCGAAGAACTTCTGGTCTCGGGAGCATCGTTCTGTCCCATCAGAAGATGAAAGTTGCTGTTTTGTGTTTCGGCGGTGGCAGGAGATTGAGGAGAGTCCGCATTTAATTCATAGGTTACGCTGCTCTCGGAATAGGCAAACATTGCGAGAACCTCCGTCCACTCCGCCGTGCCTGCGGAAAGCGTTTTTCCGTCCCAAATTAAAGCTTTATGCAGGTTGGAATAGGTACGCTTCTTCTCCGAAAACTCCGTCAAATCGAAATCCCAAGAAGAAGCCTGAGCGCCCTCGGCAGCCGTTGTGCTTAAACGAATCTTCGAAATATTGTCGTCGTAGCTGAAGGTGACGCCCGCAACGCTTAAGATCTGATTGAGCGTGTAGCCCTTGCCCGTAATGTAGGTTACGGTGGGAGCGCTTTGAGCGGTATCGTCGGAGCCCGAGCTGCCTGAATTTATGTAGGAGTAGGTGTATTCCTGAACCGTTAACCCCTTGCTTTCCAAGTCCGCAAGCGAGAGCTGTGCTATTTGCACGTATATCTCAGTTGTCTTAGTGCCGTCCGGGATATCATAGCCAAGCTCGACGGTCAGGGTTTTCGTTTTATCGATGACGGGTTCCGTCGAAGGATCGGGGGTTGAAGCGGAATCGGAGGATGAATCCAAAGGCGTCACGGTCTCTTCGGCACTTGCAATGCCAAGCGGCAGCAAAAGTGCCGTTGCAAGCAGCGCAACGATAATAAGGCTCAATATTCTCCTTGCGGTTTGTCCTACCATCTTCTCCTCCAAAACATATACATTGTGATTATATCACAGACTTTTCGTTCTGCCTACCCCTTTTTTTTCGCTAAAGCGAAAGTGACTAAGGGTGTTCCCTGTTCTCCCTGTATGCCGCCATTATCTCGCGGAAGATGTCGGCACTCGAGGGCGGCGTCCATGTTATCGCATTTGCGCCCGCCTCTATTGTCCTTTCGATGCTCTCGTCGGTGGGCCCGCCCGTAGCCATTATTGCAATCTCGGGGTAGGCGGTGCGAATCTTTTTGACGAGTTCGGGCGTGTTCAGGGCTGCCGACACGTTCAAAATCGACGCCCCGCTCTTAATCTTGTCGTGATAATCGCCACAGTCGTTGACGACCGTAGCCACCACGGGAATGTCGATATTCTCTGCGACCTTCGCTATAGTATCCGGCTCGGTGGGTGCATTTACGACCACGCCCGTTGCCCCCTGAAGCTCGGCAAACAGGGCCAGCTTTACAACGTTCATGCCCTTGGTGAGCCCTCCGCCTATGCCCGTGAACACCGGAATGTCGCTCGCACTCAAAAGCGATTGCGTTATTATGGGTTGGGGCGTGAACGGATAGACCGCCAAAACCGCATCGGCGTTCACATTGCGGATTATCGCAAGGTCAGTCGAGAACACGAGCGACTTTATTCGCTTTCCAAACACCAATATGCCGCTGCAGCCGTATATGACGCTCGGAACCCGCAACGAAAATTTTCTAAGCGTGCCGTCAATCGGCGGCGGAATCTGCTTGCCCATACCATTCTCCTTGCAAAAACTCTACCACACGAATGCGAACACCTCACATCAAAATTGCGAAAAAAATGTAAACAAGAGGGGCAAATGTTTCCGTGCTGCAACAGCCGCTGCCGAAGCATAATAAGGGTTGGATGAAAATTTGGAATAAATTTTAATGTTTTGTTGCGTTTTGTGCTTGTTGATGTTATAATTGCAAGCACGAAACGCAATCGGAGGTGTTCTTTCATGGGCGCAATGCAGGAAATTATTGAGATGGCAAAAAGCGGCAACGGCACCGTAACTGCGCAAGCGGTAGCGAGGGCGGGGTTTTCTCACGGCAACCTTAAGCACCTTGTAGATAAGGGCTTGCTTGAGAAAGTCGCTCGGGGAGTATATGTGCTGCCCGACGCGTGGGGCGATGAAATGTTCAATCTGCAAAGCCGTTTTAAGCGGGGCATTTTCTCCCATGAATCCGCCCTGTTCCTCTGGGGCTTGACGGACAAGACCCCCTCATCCTACTCCATGACTTTTCCGACAAGCTATAACCTATCCAAGCCCAAGGCGGAGAATGTACGCTGCAAGCAATGCAAGACGGAGTGGTATGAGCTGGGAGTTGAAACGGTCGAAACTCCGAACGGCAATCTCGTAAGGGCATACAACAGGGAAAGAACCCTCTGCGATCTTTTAAGGCCGAACAGCGCTTCCGACATTCAAGCCATTTCAGGTGCCTTCAAGCAATATGCAGGGTCTGCATCGAAAAACATTCCGCTGTTGTCCGAGTATGCCCAAAAGCTCGGGGTAGCTTCAAAAGTCAGGTCATATCTGGAGGTTCTCCTATGAAAAACGCAATGCAGCTAAAGGTCTTTGTAAAGAAAATTGCCAAGGAGAAAAACATCTCCGCACAGCTCGTAATGCAAAACTATATGTTGGAGCGGCTGTTGGAAAGAATATCCGTTTCAAGGTATAGACATAATTTCATTTTGAAGGGAGGTTTTCTCATCGCTGCCATGGTAGGACTTGATACAAGAACCACCATGGATATGGATGCTACTATCAAGGGCTTTCCCGTGAATGAAAGTACGGTTCGTCAAATTTTTGAAGAAATCTGCTCGATTGAATTGGACGATGAGATAACTTTCGCTTTAGGCGGAACGGATGAAATCAGGGAAAAGGATGCGTATTCGGGATATAGGGTCAGCCTGACGGCCAACTACCCTCCGATGAAGGTTCCGTTGAAAATAGACATAACCACGGGTGATGAAATCACGCCACATGAAATAGAATATAATTTCAGCCTCATGTTGGAAAACAGATATATTTCCGTATTGGCATATAACCTTGAAACCGTGTTGGCAGAAAAGCTCGAGACCATTATATCCCGAGGAGATCAAAGCACTCGACCGAGGGATTACTACGACGTATATATTTTAACAAAGCTCCAACGGCATAATCTCGAATTGCGTTTTCTGCGACAATCCTTGTATGCTACTGCACACAAACGAGGGTCAAGCGAGATTGTAAGGAACGGAAAGAGGATTATGGAAACCGTTAAAGCAAGTCCAATCATGCAGGACCACTGGGTTCGCTACCAAGAGAACAATGAATATGCAAGGGACATAACCTTTACAGAAGCCTGCGATTCCGTAATTCATATTTTGAATGAGCTCGGTGGATTTTGAAAAACAAGCGGGGATATAAAAGCTCCCGTTTCAATGTGGGCGTTGAGGCGGGAGCTGAAAGGGTGGTTGTTCTTATTTCCAGTCGTAGGCTTCGTGGAGGCCTTCGAAGTAGTTGTGTATGCACTTCATTGGGCAGGCGGCTACGCAGGCGCCGCAGCGGGTGCATTTTTCGGGGTCTATTTCGGCTACGCCGTTGTTGACCTTAATGGCCTCCGAGGGGCAGACCTTTTCGCATCTTTTACAGCCTATGCAGGCGACCTTGCAATGCTCGCGGGCGGTCTTGCCGGTTTCGGTGTTGCGGCAGCGCACGACCACGGTGCGGTTTTTGGGAATCAGCGCTATGCAGCTTCGGGGGCAGACCGTAACGCAGGCGCCGCAGCCGGTGCAATAGTCGTCGTTGATGCTTGCAACGCCGTTTTCGACCGTGATTGCGTTGAACTTGCAGACCTCATAGCAGTCGCCGTAGCCCAAGCAGGAATAGCTGCACTCCTTGGGCCCGCCCGAAAGCGCAGCGGCGGCACGGCAGGAATGGGGGCCCTCGTATTCGTAGCGGTACTGAACGTTATCGCAGGTGCCGTTGCAGCGGACTCTTGCCGTCATGCGCTCGCCTATGTCGGCGGAAACGCCCATAATCTCGGCAATCTTATCCGCACCCACCTTGCCCGCGGGGGCGCAGGCGGTGAGCGGCGCCTTGCCGTCTACCACGGCTTGAGCGTAGGCATCGCAGCCCGCATAGCCGCAGGCTCCGCAGTTGGCGCCCGCAAGCGCCTCCCTGACCGCTGCCACTCGCTCGTCAACCTTGACCTCGAACTTTTTGCCGATAAAGCCCAAGAGCAGCCCGAATATCACGCCCAAGACGCCCAAGACGCCGAGCGCAAGCAGTACGGGAATCAACCAATCCATTCTCTGTACCTCCTACACATTGTTGAACAGGCCCGAAAAGCCCATGAACGCAACGCTCATAAGCCCCGCAATTATCAAGGATAGCGGAAAGCCCCTAAGGGACTTTGGAACGTCGACGCTGCTTTCAATCCTCTCCCTGACGCCCGCCATCAAAACTATGGCAACGAGGAAGCCCAAGGCTCCGAACACGCCGTTTAACACCGAGAATATCAAATCGTGCCCGTCGGTCACGTTGAGTATGCAAACGCCCAAGACCGCACAGTTGGTGGTGATAAGCGGAAGGTAGATGCCGAGCGCACCGTAGAGCGAGGGGCTTGCCTTCTTCAAAAACATCTCAACGCATTGTACCAATGCTGCGATGACGAGGATGAAGGCTATCGTCTGCAGGTACACGAGGTTTAAGGGTACGAGTATCCAAGTGTTTATCGCATAGGTGAAAAGGCTTGCAAGCGCCATGACGAAGGTTACCGCCATGCCCATGCCGAACGCCGTTTCGACCTTGCCCGAAACTCCGAGGAAGGGGCAACAGCCGAGGAACTTTGAAAAGATAAAGTTGTTCGTCAGCACGCAGCTCACCATGAACACGAGTATCGTTACTATGTTGGCTTCGGTTATCTGCATTTACTTTTCCTCCTTCTTTTCGGTCTTTTTCTTTGAGGTTATCATGTTTACGACCCAGAGCATAAGCCCGTAGACGATGAAGCCGCCTGCGGGGAGGATTGCCAGCAGCATAGGCTCATAGCCCGCGCCTAAAACGTCTGCGCCGAACAGCGTGCCTGCGCCGATAAGCTCCCTTATCGCACCCATGAGCGTTATCGCAACCGTAAAGCCCAAGCCCATGCCGAGCCCGTCGAGGGCAGAGAGCAGCACGGGGTTTTTGCTTGCATAGGCCTCCGCACGAGCGAGGATTATGCAGTTTACGACTATCAGCGGAATGAAGATTCCGAGGCTTTGATAGAGTGCGGGCACGAACGCCTGAAGCAGCATCTGCACTATCGTAACGAAGGTACATATGACTACGATGAAGGCGGGAATCCTTATCTTGTCGGGAATGAAGTTTCTAAGCAAGGATATTACTATGTTGCTGCCGAGCAGCACAAACGTTGCCGCAAGCCCCATGCCTATGCCGTTTATCGCACTCGTGGTGACTGCCATCGTGGGGCAGGCTCCCAAAACGAGGCGGAAGGTTGGGTTTTCGGGGAGTATTCCGTTAAAGAACACCGAAAATTTGGACTTTTTCATCAGTTTTGCCCTCCCGTTAGAATCTTAAATGCCCTATCCACGGCGTTGGTTACCGCACGGGATGAGATGGACGCCGAGGCGACCGAGTCAACGGTTCCGCCGTCCTTACTTATCGCCATATCGCCCGCCATGCCCTTGAACTGGTCGGTGAACCACGCCTCCTTGACCCTTGCGCCGAGGCCCGCGGTCTCTTGGAAGTTCGAGCCGCCCACCGAAACGCCGCTTATGACGCTGTCGGAGTTTACGCCCACCGTGACCTCTATCTCGCCGGCGTAGCCCGAAACGGTAAGCGTTATGCACTTGCCTACTACAGTTCCGTTTGCATCAACGCCCTCATAGACGCCGTTTTCCTCGTCGATGAGCCTAAAGTCCACAGCCTCGGGCAGCACCTCCTGCCTTGAAGCTATCTGGGCGAGCCTTGCCTGCTCGGCTATCGGCTCCTCCGTTATCGCATTGACAAGCCCCAATGCCAGCCCCGCAACGGCTGCAATTATCAAAAGTTTAAGTCCGAGCTTTGCAATCTCACGCATGTTTTTTCACCTCCCCATAGACCTTGGGCTTCATGAACCTGTCGATGAGCGGGGTCAGAATGTTCATTATCAAGATGGCGTAGGTGACGCCCTCGGGGTAGCTGCCAAACTTTCGAATTACGGCAACCAAAAGGCCGCAGCCTATGCCGAACACCAACTGCCCCTTCTTGGTCATCGGGTTTGTAACGTAGTCGGTAGCCATGAACACCGCACCGAACAGCACGCCGCCCGACATCACCGCAAGCAGCGGGTCGTAGCCGAACAGCCACGCAAACAGCATGAACGAGCCGATGAACGATATCGGAACGTGCCAAGTTACAACCCCGCTCAAAAGCAGGAACAGCAGGCCCACGAGTATCGCTATCTTGCAGACCTCGCCTATGCTGCCGTTTATGTTTCCTATGAATCTGTCGAGGAGCTCGGGCGCTTGCTCAAGCTGGGTTGCAGAGGTTACCGCATCGAGCGCAAGCGGGGTTGCGGAGGATATCGCATCGGAGGAAAAGTCGGTCATATGCGAGGGCCACGAAGCCAAAAGCACGGCTCGGGCGGTCAGGGCGGGGTTTAGAAAGTTGCAGCCAATGCCGCCAAAGAGCTGTTTTACGAGCAGAATCGAAATCGCACTGCCCACCAATACCATCCACCACGGCGCATTCACAGGCAGGTTCAACGCCAAAATTACGCCGGTGACTGCCGCCGACAGGTCGGAGATTGTCACCCTGCGCCTGGCTATCTTCTGTGCCAAAAACTCAAAGGCAACGCAGCTTACAACCGCTATGCCCACGAGCAGCAGCGCACGCAAGCCGAAGAACACGACCGAGGCTATTACGCAGGGCAGAAGCGCTATAAGCACTACTGCCATGATGCCTTGGGTGCTTGCCTGTGACTTGGCGTGCGGCGCCGGAGAAACCGTTAGTCTCATTGCTTTGCCCTCCTATCCCTATCCGCTATCATTTCCTTTGCCACCTTGCAGGCGGCAGTCAAATATCGCTTGGCGGGGCATGAGTAGGAGCAGGCGCCACAGGCTATGCAGTCCATGGCGTTGTGCTTCTTTGCCATATCCCAGTTCTTCTTTTCGGCGTCGAATTTAATCTGATAGGGCATAAGGCCCATGGGACAGGCGGAAACGCACTTTCCGCAGCGTATGCACGCCCCCTCCTGCGTCTGCTTTGCCATTGAAGCGTCGTAGACTAAGATGCCGCCTCCCGCCTTGGTCACCGAAACGGAGTCGTCCTGACAGCAAAAGCCCGTCATGGGCCCGCCGGAAATTATCATTGCAGGCTCGCCCCTAAAGCCGCCTGCAGCCTTGATTGCATCCGAAAACAGCGTGCCCACCCTAAGCCTTAAATTCACGGGCGAATTCACCGCACCGCTCACGGTGGTTATGCGCTCGTAAAGGGGCTTTCCCAAGAGCACCGCATCGGCAACCGCAGCAGTCGTCTGAACGTTGAACACGAGGGCGCCCACATCTATCGGCAGCTTGCCCTGCGGCACCTGTCTGCCCGTAACGACGTTTATAAGCTGCTTTTCGCCGCCCTGCGGGTACTTTGTGGGAAGCACCGAAACCTCGATTTGGGGGAACTGTTCGGCTGCCTTTGAAAGCACTTCGGCGCAGTCCCGCTTGTTGCTCTCAACGGCGATTACGCCCTTTGAAACGCCTGCAGCCCGCATCAGGAGCCTAAGCCCGTTTACTATGCGCTCGGGCTGTTCCATCATGAGCCGATAGTCGCAGGTGAGGTAGGGCTCGCACTCCGCACCGTTGATTATGACCGTCTCCGCCTTCTTGCCCTCGGGGATCGCGAGCTTTACCGCCGTCGGAAACGCCGCACCGCCCATGCCGACTATGCCCGCCTCCTTTACGGCGGCTATGATGACAGCGGGTTCAACCGTGTCGATATCGCCCTTGGGCGTAAACTCCACGCTCTCGTCCAAACCGTCGTTTTCAATCTCGATGCAAAGCTCGGGATGTCCCTTTAGCTGCTGCCTTGGCTCCACCGCCTTTACCGTTCCCGATACCGAGGCGTGGACGGGCACGCCCAAAAAGCCCACGGGTTCGGCAATTATCTGACCTACGAGCACACGGTCGCCCTTTTTGACGCAGGGGGTTGAGGGGGCTCCGAGGTGCATACCCACGGGGATGACGACGGTTTCGGTTTTAAGCTCGGTGATTGCACTGTTTTTGGACAGCGGCTTTCCTTCGTGAATACCGTGCAGCGGGTGTACCCCGCCGCGAAATGTCGATCTCATAGAGGTTCTTCTCCTTAGAGTGTTTTAAGGGTTGGCGAACGGGATGCGCCCGCCGAAACCATATGATTTTTCAGTATAGCATATTCGTGCAATTTTGCAAATAAAAAGTTGGTTGATTGTTGCTTTTGTGCGTTGCGGGAATTTTTTGCATAAATATTGGAAGAAATGTGAAAATTTTATTGATTTTATAAGGTGGGCTATGGTACAATATTTTTGTAACCCATGAACACATTTAGAGCATTTGAAAAAGGAGGAAAGATTTATGAAACGCATATTGAGCTTGTTGCTTACGGTACTGCTGATAATGGGACTTGTGCCCGTATTTTCGCTTGCCGCAGAGCCTGCAACCGAGGATGAAAACGCGGCGATGAACGCCGAGGGAAGCAATTTGGAATTCTCCTTTGATTATCCCGATCAATGGGAGGTTCACTACGACGAGGACGGCAATCCCGACTATATGATGTTTGTATCGCCCGATCCGGACAGTGAGGATGAAAGCGATTGGGGCTATGCCTACGTTACCGTGAACATGACTGCGGGACAGACGTTTAGAGGCTATTATCGAGCAAGCGCAGAGGGCGTAGGTTTGGATACCGTCTACCTGCGGATATACTACGAGAGCGGGGGGTATTATCAAATCTTCTACTCCGATGAAGACATCGCCACCTCCGACCGGATAGAAATGGGCTTTGTTGCCTCGGAGGACGGCGAGTACAAATTTAGAATCGATGCGGGCTTTTACAACTATGCCGACGATCCGCCCCGCTCCATCGATTTTATGGGCTTTGAGGTTATCGACGACGACAGAACCTACACCATAAGCTACGTCGATTACCGCACGCTTGAAACCTTCCACACCGAGGAGGTTAAGCCCTTCGCCGAAGCCCGCCGTCCCGATGGGTCAATCGCTCCCGAGCACAACGGTTTTGCGTTTGACGGCTGGGATTATGAGGGGAGTTTGAGCTATGTCACCTCCGATATGACCGTGTATGCAATGTATAAACGGGTGGCAGGCTTTAGCGAGAATGTAGATTTCAGCGTGCTGAACCTCCCCCAAGGCACGGAGTTTACAAACGATGAGACTTATCCGTGGACGGTTGAGCTTGTGAACGGAATTCCCACCCTCGTTTCGGGCAATCAAGAGGTGGCTTGGAGCAGTTCAATACTTTCCATCAAGATTCCCGCCGTGGAGGCGCAGCACATAACATTTGAGTATCGCGTTGCCTCGGAGGAGGATTGTGACTATTTTTTCGTAGACATAAATGGTGAGGAGGGGCTTGAGGCTTCGGGCGATACGGGCTGGCAGACCTGCATCATTCCGATTAGCTCGGATATGTTTTCGGAGGGCGCATTGACGCTCGACCTTATTTACTACAAAGACGGGAAGCTCTCGGAATACGATGACTGCGTCTATGTACGCAATATCGAATTTACGGATATAACGGTAACCTACACCTATATCGACGGTGAAAACGGCGAAACGCTGAAAACCGAGGATGCACTCTACGGGAGCGAGCCCGATTATCCAACCCCGCCCGTGCACGAGGGTGTGATCTTTGTAGGCTGGACGGAAAGCCAAGACGGGCTTAACATGATATATACGGCAAGGTATTTAGCCGTCCTTGACGGCGCGGGCAACATTGAGGGTGGCAGCCTGTCTATTTTCGAGAACTTCCGTGTTTACTTCGAAGGTTTAGCAGCTTCCCTTTATGGGTCTGCCTCCCGCCCCTGCAATGTGGCAACCGAGGAGGGGCGCAGCTATATCCAAGTGAAGTGGGATGAGCGCTTTGATAACTCCAATAGCAGATACCCCGGAGTCGGCATCGATTCCCCCGATTTAAGCTCCTATACAAACCCCGTGCTGCAATTCGATTTCCGCATCTATGCGGGCAAGCTGACGCTTGAGTATTATTCGAGCAGTGGAGATTGGGGCGAGCTGCTCACCCTGTACGGCTGTGAGGACGACGGTTGGCAGACCGTGCGCATTCCGTTAGACGTTGGCGAGCTGATTGGCATAACACTCATGGCGGACACCGTAGGCGAAATCCCCTTCTCCGACGGCGCCCTTTTCGACCTCGATAACATCTGCATCGTCGAGCAGGAAACCGAGGAGGTTGAGGTTACAATCGAGACTAATGACTTTTTGCTTGGTTCCGACACCTTGACCATTCCCAAGTATGGCTATTTAGACCCAAACAATTACACCTTCGTTCATTTCGAGAGCATTGCCTTTGGCTTTACCGAGAATGTGCGTCAGATAGCTTCGGACACGACGCTTTATTTAAGGCTCTTGCGGGGCGATCCGTCCGCCATAATCGAGGAGGGCGTGGGGGTGGAGATTGAGTACGACTATTACGGTAACGATATAGAAACGCTTGCCTTTGATGTAAAGACCGACGAGCAGGGCATAGCTTATCTCGACCTTGTAAGCAGGGCGGACGCTGTAAAGGGCGGCGGTTCGCATTCTCTGAGGTTCCGGCAAGACAATCTCACAACGGACGGAAGCTTGATCTGCATGGACGTAAAGATGGGAGAGGGCTCCTCTATTACTCCGGGCGACGCCTACGAAGACGAATACAAATATCTGTATATACCCTCCGCCGACGGTGAATGGTCTACACTCTACATGGATCCAACGTACGAATATTCCTTTTATGTGACCTTCTGCGTCGAATACGGCTTTGCTCCCGATGTGCAGATTAAAAACGTCCGCTATGTGCAGCCGCAGAGTAGCACCTTGACCATCGTGAGCAGCCTCGATGAAACCGAGGTTCTCGGCACCTATGAGGTTATGGACGGGTTTCCCGTCGACCTCATGGGGTATATTAGCGGTTATGAGCTTTACAGCATGATTCCGGACGGCTATGCCATAGCCGACGTCTCCTCCCTTCGCAGCATACAGATAGACGGCGACACCACGGTGGTTCTGCCGCTCGAGGCGGTTATAGATATTGACGAGGCGCTCAACGCTCCCGACAAGGGAATAGAGTTCGAGAACAGTCCCATCTGTCAGTTCACGGTAGAAACCGACGGCGATCGTCTCGTAGTCGTTTCAAGCGAGGATGCAGCGTCCTTCTATGACGCTTTGGGATATACCTCATGGATAGATACCGAGTGGCTGGAACTTAAAAAGGGCGACGTCATTTCCTTCGAGTATAAGCTGCCCTCTATCTCGGAGGGCATGAGAGCCTATGCTTCGATTTTTGATTACAACTACAACGATATCGAAACCCGTTCGCTTGTGGTCACCGACGAATACCGCACAATTACATGGACGATTCCCGAAGACGGGTTATATGTAATCGAATTTGGCTATGCCTACGACTACGATGAAGAACTCCTGTACTCAGCCGAAAGCATAGGCTATGAGCTGTACCTTGACAACTTCAAGATAGTGCCCTCGACAGACGAGCCCGTAAGGGGCGTTTACGGGCAGAGGCTTTCGGAACTTACCCTTCCCGAAAACTTTACGCCTGTGGACGGTGACCTCGTGCTTGATGTTTTGAACGACGGGGCGGAGGTGTTGTACACCGCACCCGAGGGCGAGAGGATATATTCGAGCGGCGTTGCCAAAGCCGAGGCCATTATCCTGCCTATTAACCTTGACAGCGGGGAAATCACCGTTAAGGGCATAAGCAGAAACGGCGTTGTGAGCGACTTCGCCCTGCCCGAGGGAGTTGAGTGGGCGGATGCACAGGCTGCAATTACCGCCTACGCAACCGAGCTGGAAATAGAGGGCAAAATCTCCGTCGAGGGGCTTAATGAGTACAACTACACCTACAGCGCAACCCCCGATGAAGAGGGCAAGATTCCCGTAAAGATTCTGCTTACCGCCTATCCGCTTGGCGACGCCGACCTGAACGGTGACATTGCGGCTGCGGATGCCGCCGTGGTGCTTAGGCACACGGTACAGCTTATCACGCTCGAAGGCCTTGGCCTTGAAGCCGGCAACGTTGTTCCTGCCGACCCCGCTACCAATTCTGCGGACGCAGCAGAAATATTGCGCTTTGTGGTGCAGCTTATCGATTCGTTTTAGGAGTAAAACCCCACGTGAGCGGGCGGATTTATAATGAAGGAATGAAGGGCGGGCGGAGAATATCCGCCCGTTTGTATAAATATGGGATAAATTTGAATTTTTGGTTGATTTTATGTGGCGGGCTATGCTACAATGTTTTATCAGCCTGTCAAAAAAGCTCGACTTTATCGGGCTTTTTTGGTATAATGAAGGT
>JAUNBP010000082.1 GCA_030526995.1 Clostridia bacterium | reverse complement strand
TGTTGCGTAGCGGACTTTCACCGCCAAGTTATTGCCCATGTCGGGCGCACAAACACAAGGCGGCACCATGCCGCCTTAAATTCTATTTCTTTTCCGAATTGTTCGTCTTGGAGTTATTGGGCTTTCTTCTCCGATAATTCTTGCGCCGATTCGACTTTTTTGCGGGCTGTTCTGCCTTGTTGTCCTGCTCATGGAGCGCCTCGGCGTCATCCATATACTCCTTTGCCGAGACTTTCGGCTTGTTGTTGTGCGGCCGCTGCTTTGGCTGCTTTTCGGGAGCCTTCGCCTCCTGCTTGGGCTTTTGCCGTTGGTGGTTGCGGGACTGCTCGCCGTTGCGGTAGTTTACCTGTGGCATCGGGTCCTCGAGCGGCTTAACCTTGGGCTTGGCAATCTCGGGCAGGGGCTGACCCTCGGGTGCGATATGCGTGTAGTGATAGTCCTTCACATCTATTGTTCCGTCCTCCATCGTCAGGCGCACCTTGGTTTTCTCGGTTATGACATCGTTTTCGATGACGGTGCCTGCGCCGTCGGCGGTGACAACGGAGGCGCCAACCTTGGGCATCTGCTTGCGCATGAACTCATAGGCCTCCTGCTCGTATTGCAGACAGCACATGAGCCGCCCGCAAAGCCCCGAAATCTTGGTTGGACTCAAAGAGAGATTTTGCTCCTTCGCCATCTTAATGCTGACGGGGCGGAAGTCGTCCAAGAAGGTCTTGCAGCATATGGGTCTGCCGCAGGAGCCCAAGCCGCCCAACATCTTCGCCTCGTCGCGAACGCCTATCTGCCTAAGCTCAATCCTTGTCTTAAACAGGAAAGCGAGATCCTTCACAAGCTCGCGAAAGTCCACCCGCTCATCGGCGGTGAAGTAGAACACGACCTTGCTGCCGTTAAAGGTGTATTCGGCATCCACGAGCTTCATATCGAGGTTATGCTCAAACACCCTCTGCTGGCAAAGCTCCAAGGCCTCCGCCTCCTTTGCCGCAAATTCAGCCCGCATACGGGTATCCTCGGCGGTTGCAATGCGCAAAACGGGCTTTAGCGGGGCTATGACCTCGCTTTCGTCAATCTCCTTAATCCCGTTTACGACGTCGCCGTATTCGGTGCCCCGTGCGGTCTCGACGATAACGCCGTCCCCCGCATTAATGTTGAAATCGAGGGGATCGAAATAGTAGATTCGTCCGCTCGTCTTAAATTTAACTCCTATAACTTTGACCATATATTATCCTTTACCTTGAGCCAGAATTCCGTCGAGAACCATGGCGGGGTTTGTATTGAAACTTTGAATGCGTTGCGCATCCAAAATCACATCTATCATACTCGATATTTTCGAGATTGTAAAGCGTGCGGCGATTTTATTTATCAGAGCTTTGCAGTCGGTGTTCAAAACGGAGGAGGGGCTTATGCCCAACAGCAGCGCATCCCTAAGAAGCGAAAGCCAGATATCCAAAAGCTCCGAGAGCGCAGCGGCGGTTACCCGCTTGCGATTCTTCTCATCGGTACGGGTGAGAAGGGCGGTAAATTCGGCAAAGGGCACGGCGGTAAAGTGGGTGCGCTCAATGAGATTGAGGGCAGTGCTGCGAAATTTAAGGTATTCCTCCGCAACGTAGTAGGCGGCGTTTGAGGCTATGCCCCCCGAAAGATTTGCAGCGAGACGGGCAGTGTCGGGGGAAACGCCCTCGTCGCAGAGCTTTTTTGAAATACTTTCCGCAGACTCCGACGGACAGCGCAGTATCATGCAGCGGGAGCGAATCGTGGGCAGGATGCCGTTTTCAATGCCGACAAGCAGTATCAGCGTGTTGGCGGGAGGCTCCTCAATGAATTTCAAAAGCGCATTTTGCCCGTGCGGTTTTATAAGGTGGGCATCGTTGAGCACCAGGCAGCGCCGTGCTCCAAAGCCTGCCCCGAGGATGAAGGAGGTGATGATTTCACGCAGTTCCCCTACAGGAAGGAGATTGAGTTCAAGGTAGTTGGGGTTCTCCTTCAGCCCGCCGCCGATAAATAGGCTTGCGGCTCGGCGGGCAAAGTCGAGCTTGCTTTGGCCGTAGCTGCCACAGAGCAGCACCGCATGGGGCGAGGTTCCGTTTTCTATGCTTTTATACCAGCTATCGAGCAAGTTCAATGAGTTTCTCCTTCAATTCAGGGCCGGGCGAGATAAGATAAGCCTTCCCATCGACGGTGATGCAGGTGGCGTCCTTGCGCTTTCCAACGTAGAGCCTCGGGCTCTTAACACCCTTATCGCAGGCGCCTACGGCTGTCAGCTTATCGAGCGGCAGCATCAAAAGATTGGTTTCCCTATGCCCAATCAGCTTGTCAATGCACAGATGCGTGTCGGTCAGGGTGTAGCGAAAACCGGTCAGCCGGTATCGAATCACAAGGATGGCGCAAACGAGCAGCAACGCATAGAGGATGAGCTGGACATAGCCGCTCGGAATCGGAAGAACGGAAGCAAACCGATTGCAAAACCAAATTATAAGCAGTACCGCAAACAAAAGCAACAGGTATAAAATCCCATCCGAGCGAATGCGCTTGCGCTGCGGAAGGGACTGTTCGGTGTGAATCAGCCTAAAATCCCTCTGTTCCATAATAACATTGTACCGCAAAAAAAGTTTTACGTCAAATTGAAAAAACAATATTGACAGGTTGAAAACTCGGTGCTATAATTGCGATTGCAGCGTTCCTCAGTAGCTCAATGGCAGAGCATTCGGCTGTTAACCGAAGGGTTGTAAGTTCGAGTCTTACCTGAGGAGCCAGAAAAACCGTCTTGCTTTGCAAGGCGGTTTTTCAATGAAATTTGCCCTTGCGGGCAAGTGAAATGGCTTCGCCATCAGCCTGTCAAAAAAGCTCGACTTTATCGGGCTTTTTTGGTATAATGAAGGTA
>JAUNBP010000037.1 GCA_030526995.1 Clostridia bacterium | reverse complement strand
AAGTTTTTTTGAACCCCAAAACCCCAGTATTTATGCCATCTTCCAACCCCTCCCCATTATGTTGCTCCTAAATAATCATGGTGCTAAATCCTAAAGACGGGTATGCAAAAACCCGCAGATTATACGATATTGACCGAACAAAATAAGTATGATAAACTAATAAAAAAGCGGGGAATTAAGGCATAGGAGGTAAAGGCATGTACTGCAAAAACTGCGGAAGCATGATTCACGACAGCGATTATTTCTGCTCGGTGTGCGGAGCACTGGCTCAGCAAGGGGCAGAAAAACGCAGCGACTTGGAAAGAAGGGAAGAAGCATCTCAAGCAAAAGACAGGATTTTCTTGATTTTCGCCTGCATCGCTGCCGCTGCATACCTGATTAGAATTATCATCTACATTTCAAATTCTTCCTTTGCGCACATGGACAGTGCAGGCATAGTGAACGTAACGGCGAGGGCTTTCACGGTTATTCTTTTGGTTACGGCGAGTTTTATCGGGGATCGAGAAAAGCGCATAGCCGTGCTTATAGCCTCGATACTGCACACGGTGCCCATAATGGTTTCGCTTGCAGGCCACAACACGGCGGTGAGCGCATTCATCAGATATTTGCCCTATTTTGCAATCATAGCAGCAGGCATAGGAGCAGCCACCAAGAACCGAACCGTAGCAATAGTTGGAGCAACAGCAACACTGGTGCCCTCGGTCACGGATGCGCTGACAGCGATTATCGGCAACGACTTGGATATAGCCTTGCTATCCATCTGCGTCATGCTAACCGCAGCATCCGTTGCCGCCTGTGCAATTCGCTGTTGTAAGGAGTGAGCCTTAGCTTTCCCGCTGCAGCCGCATAAGCTCCGATATTCCCTTTTTGCCCAGTGCAAGGAGGGAATTTAATTCATCGGGAGTAAAGGCCCTGCGCTCGCCGGTGCCCTGAAGTTCAATGAATGAGCCGCTTTCGTCCATCACGAGGTTCATATCTATCTGTGCTGCCGAATCCTCCTTATAACAGAGGTCGAGCAGGGGAACATCGTCCACGATGCCCACCGATACGGCAGCTACCTGATGAACGAGGGGATTTTCATTGAGCCTGCCCTCCGAAAGCCAACGCTCAATGCCGAGAGCAAGGGCTACATAGGCTCCGCTTATAGAGGCGGTCCTCGTTCCGCCGTCGGCTTGCAGAACATCACAGTCGATATAGACGGTGTTTTCACCTAATTTGGACAGGTCTACGGCATGGCGAAGGCTTCTGCCTATGAGCCGCTGAATCTCGGTTGACCTGCCGTCGGGCTTTAGCGTCTCACGCCTTTTTCGGGTTCCCGTGGAGCTTGGGAGCATGGCGTATTCGGCAGTGAGCCAGCCCTTTCCGCTTCCAATAAGGAAGGGAGGGACGCCGCTTTCCAAAAGTGCGGTGCAAAGCACGGAGGTCTTGCCGCAGCTGATAAGCACCGAGCCCCCGTTGGTTTCGGTAAAGTTCTTCTGCATTCTCACGGGACGCAGTTCATCGGGTTGCCTGTGGATTCTCATTTTTCTCCTCCTTTGCGCTCATGGCAAGCAGCACCTGCGCAGGCAGATAAAAGGCCCAAATCGGGTCAATCGGAAGCCTTGCCAAAAAGCTCGTATCGATATTTATATAGTTTGCGCTGTTTGACAGCGCAACAAAGATGTCGCAGCACAGAAATAAGGTCATGCCGAGCGCAAAGCGACGGTTTTTGGATAGCCACGCAAAGACTGCAGCGTTTATGAGGGTGCCAAAGTAGGCGCAGCCGGCCAAAACCAAGACGTCGGCGCCTCCGATAATCAGGGAGGACAAGAGCATCAATGCAGCCACGGTAAGCGGCAGCGAGATAAAGACGGCACGGTTCCTTATCCTCGAGATGTAGCACAGCTGGGCGAAGGAGAATATTATCACCGCAACGAGAAAGTGCTTTTGCAGTATCACGAGGAAAAAGTCCGCAGCGAGCGTAAACAGCAGGGCGAGCTTCAGCTTTTGCGAGTCGGTGCATTTGGGCGAGAATAAGAGCGCAAAAACAAAGCAGAGGCATATGGATGCAAACTGTACTATCGAAACGGCACGCCCCGTAAGGACGAACAGGAAGAGGAGGTACAGACACAGCTGCACCCCAACGAACAGAATACCTACAAGATGCCCCCTATTTTTCATCGGGGGTGCGCAGGTCGGGCCCGGGATCGCCCAAGTACCAGTGCTTGCGACAAAGCCCTATGTACTTGTCGTTCGCACCCAAAACTACCTGTTCGCCGACCTTGGTTATCGAACCCTTGCCGTCGAGCCTGCCGTTATGTGTTGCCTTTTTGCCGCACCAGCATATCGTCTTGACCTCTTCAATGGCATCGGCACGGGCGAGCAGCCAGTGGCTGCCCTCAAAGAAATTGCCTTGGAAGTCGGTCTTAAGCCCGTAGCAGATTACGGGGGTGTTGTAGTTGTCAACGATATCGACAAGCTGTTCAACCTGAGCCTTTGAGAGGAATTGAGCCTCATCTACAATTATGCAGTCGTACTCATGCGCACGAACCTTGTCCATATCGAGATCGTCCATCAGGATGCACTCATCGGTCAGCCCGCAGCGGGAACGGATTATGTACTTGCCGTCGCGGGTGTCGGTGGAGGGCTTTACGAGGAGGGCATTTTTGCCCCGCTCCCAGTAGTTATACTTGACCATAATTGCGTTTGCAGTCTTAGATGAGCCCATAGCTCCGTAGCGGAAATACAGCTTTGACATAGAATCGACCTCCAAATCATAATATGGATTTATTATACAGTAAACGAAAAGAGATGTCAAAAAAATCAAAAATAAGGTTGACGAATCGAAAAAAAGCGACTATAATACCAAATGTTGCCCCAAGGGCAAAAATCTTCCACGTAGAGAGGGGGGAAAGAAATGGAAATTCGAGTAGGAGAAAACGAGTCCCTCGAAAGCGCACTCAAAAGGTGGAAACGGAAATGCGCACGCAGCGGTGTCATTGCTGAAGTCCGTCGCCGCGAGCATTATGAAAAGCCCAGCGTAAAGCGCAAGAAGAAGGCGGAAGCCGCCCGTAAGCGCAAGTATTAAACAATGAAGCAGCCATAATCGGCTGCTTAGTTCGTCAAAAAACTCTGTTTTTTGCCGGATTCTAACCGTAGCTTGCCTGCATCGCTATGCGCTGCGGACGGCAAGCTACACAAGGAAACAGCCCTAAAGGGCAATCCGTTTCGGCGTACACGCCGCCGAAGCCGGAATATGGTCAAGGGGTTGCGACCCCTTGAAATCCCCAAAGGCTTTTTTTACAGGCTGAGCAGCCATAATCGGCTGCTTTTTGCTATCTTAAGATTCACATGAGAAGGAACGGATATCACATCTCCAAGTTTGCCGCAGTGCGAGGGAAGGGTATGACGTCACGGATGTTGCCCATGCCGGTAAGATACATAACCATGCGCTCAAAGCCGAGGCCGTAGCCCGCATGTTCCACCCCGCCGTATCTGCGGAGGTTCAGGTACCAATCGAACTCGGTCATATCCATATCAAGCTCCTCGCAGCGAGCCTTGAGAACCTCGTAACGCTCCTCACGCTGACTGCCGCCAATGATTTCACCAACGCCGGGAACGAGGAGGTCGGCGCAGGCAACGGTCTTGTTATCGTCGTTTTGACGCATATAGAAGGGCTTTATATCCCGAGGATAATCCGTGACAAAGACGGGCTTTCTAAACACCTGCTCCGTCAGATAACGCTCATGCTCGGACTGCATATCCACACCCCACTCAACGGGAAATTCAAAGGCTACGGGAGCCTTTTTAAGCAGGTCTATCGCTTCCGTGTAGGAGATTCTTACAAACTCATTGGACACGACGTTGTTGAGCCGAGCCAAGAGCTCCTTGTCGATGTGCCTGTTGAAAAACTCCATCTCGTTCGGGCAGCGTGTAAGCACGGCATCGATGATGTACTTCACCATAGCCTCGGCTATGTCCATATCACGGGAAAGGTCGCAAAAGGCCATCTCGGGCTCTATCATCCAAAACTCGGAGGCGTGCCGTGCCGTAAAGCTGTACTCCGCCCTGAAGGTGGGGCCAAAGGTGTAGATATCTCGGAAGGCAAGGGCAAAGGCTTCACCGTAGAGCTGGCCCGAGCCGGAGAGGTTGACCGACTTTTTGAAAAAGTCCTGAGAGTAGTCGATCTTGCCGTCGGGCGTCTTGGGAAGGTTTTCGAGGTCGAGGGTCGTTACTTGGAACATCTCACCCCGCCCCTCACAGTCGGCATTGGTCAGTATCGGCGTGTGAACGTAGACAAAGCCCCGCTGCTGAAAGAACTCGTGGATTGCGGCGGCTACGACGGAACGCACCCGAAAGACTGCCAAAAACGTGTTCGTGCGCGGGCGCAGATACTGCATCGTGCGGAGAAACTCAAGGCTGTGCCGCTTCTTTTGCATGGGATAATCGGAGGGGCAGGCGCCCTCAATCTCAATGCTGTCGGCGTGAATCTCAAACGGCTGAGGGTTGTCGGGAGTCAAAACGAGCTTGCCGCAAACCGACACGGCGCAGCCGGTCGTAATGCCTTTGCCGAGGGAACGCTCATCGTTTTGGTAGACTATCTGCACGGGCTTAAAGCTCGTGCCGTCGTTCAACTCGATAAAGCCGAACGCCTTGCCTTCGCGAACGGTGCGAACCCAGCCGCAAACGGTGATTTCACCCGCAAATTTTTCGGGTGCTGCCTGAATTTCACGCAAGGATAACATAGTGGATTACCTCCGGTTTCAAATAGTGCCAATTATTATAACATATTTTTCACCTTTTGCAATGGAAAATTCTCGGAAAGAGTGATATACTTATTGCATGGTAGAGATATTTGGATTACAACTTGATTACATGACGCTGACGTTACTTGTTTTCGTCGTTTTCGGACTCAGCATATTCGCCTCGTCAAGGGTGAGAAGCGTGTTCAGCCGATACAACCAAACGCCGTCCCAAAGGGGGCAGGCGGCGCACGGCGTTGCACGCGAGTTGCTCTATAATGCAGGCAGCGGCGTGCAGATTGAGCGCGTGCAGGGCTCGCTTACCGACCACTACAATTCCAAGACGCAGACGGTGGGCTTGAGCACGGAGGTCTACGATTCAACCTCGGTGGCAGCCTTGGCAATAGCAGCGCACGAGATAGGGCATGTTATGCAGTACGAGGAGGACTACGTCCCGATAAAGGTGCGAAACGCAATCCTGCCCGTAGCTCGGCTTGGCTCACAGGCGGGGCCCATACTCTGCATTGTGGGTCTGCTGCTTTCGAGCTATCCGCTGGCGATTGCAGGGGTTGCGCTGTATGCCGCAATGCTGCTCTTCCAGCTCTTCACCCTGCCCGTGGAGTTCAATGCAAGCAGGCGGGCGATAGCCCTGCTAACCGACGGTGGCTACATCACGGACTCGGAGGCGCCTGCAGCCAAGAAGGTTTTGCGGGCGGCAGCCATGACCTATGTGCTTGCGGCGCTTGCAAGTTTGATTTCGCTTTTAAGATTATTGGCAATTGTTAGCGGAACACGGCGCAAATAGAGTATATTTTAAGGTTTGTGCGTTATAATGCTTAAAAAATAAAAGAAAGAGGTGTTCTTATGAGGGCATTGATAGTTGAGGACGAGATCCACCTTGCACGAACTTTGAAGGATATGTTAAAAACGGCACACTATGATTCAGACATCTGCTTTGACGGCGAAGCGGGGCTGGATTATGCACTTTCGGGAGTCTACGACATCATAGTTTTGGACATCATGCTTCCGATACTAAACGGCTTTACCGTAGCCGAAAGGATAAGGGGGCAGCACATCGACACACCGATTCTAATGCTGACGGCACGGACGGACTTGGAGGACAGGGTCAGAGGCCTCGACTCGGGTGCGGATTACTACCTCACCAAGCCCTTCGAGATGAACGAGCTTTTGGCGTGCGTCAGAGCCCTAACACGGAGGCAGGGCGAGGTGATTATGGACGAGATTCAGTTCTCCGACCTAAAGCTAAACCTATCCAACTGCGTTATGAGCTGTGGCGATAGGAACATGCGGCTCGGAAAGAAGGAGTTTTCGATCATGCACATCCTAATCTCGTCGGACAGGAGCGTTGTCAGCAAGGAAATGTTGTTGAACAAGGTCTGGGGCTGCGATTCCGACGCCGAGGACAACAACGTCGAGGTGTACATCAGCTTTTTGAGAAAGAAGCTACTGTTCCTAAAAACGAAGGCAAAGATAGTAACGCAGCGCAAGTTTGGCTATAGGCTGGAAGAAGAGGAATGATAAAAAAACTTCGCCGCAGATTCATCTTGATGACCATGGGGATTGTCACGCTGGTGCTTTTGGCAATCTTCCTTGTCGTATTCATTTCAATCCAAGGCGTAATGAAGAAGAACACGAAGAGTGCGCTTCAGTTTGCCCTGCTCACGAGCGTAGAGCCGCAGCAAAAAACGGACGAAACGCTTACCGACATCACGGTTCCGCAGGAGGGTTCGCCGCTTGAAAGGGATGGACACAGCGATAGGGGCGAGGGTATTCCCGCATACCTGTTCGACATAACCGACGAGGATGAGCCGGTTTTGATAAAGGGCGACCCCGAGGTTTTGGAGCGTGAGGACGCCGGCGAGCTCGTCGATATGGCAATCGGAGAGGGCACGCAGGAGGGCAAGCTCGAGGACAAGAGCCTAATGTTCTCGATAAGAGGCGATTACATTGCATTCGTAGATACGGCAGCCACCGACAAGGTCATGAGCTCGGTGGTCATGATAGGAATTTTGGTGTTCGCCGCAACCCTATTGCTGTTCTTTGTGCTTTCAATCTTTCTTTCAAAGTGGGCGGTAAGGCCCACCGAGCGTGCGTGGAAGCAGCAGAAACGTTTTGTTGCCGACGCCTCCCACGATCTAAAGACCCCGCTTACAATCATCCTGTCAAATGCGGACATAGCAATGCAGCAGGACGGGGCAGAGGATGGGCACATGAGCATGATTCGCGAGGAAGCGATTCGCATGAAGCAGCTCATAGAGCAGATGCTTCAGATGGCAAGGCTCGATGCAATTGAAACCAAGCTCAAGGCGGAGCGTGTCGATTTATCGGCTGCGATAGAGGGCGGCCTGCTGCCGTTCGATGCGCTTTTGTTCGAACACGGGGTAACGCTCACAAGCGAGATAGAGCCAAACCTGTTTGTCATGGGCAACGAGGACGAGCTTAGAAGGATGTTGGAAGCCCTTATGGACAACGCCTGCAAGTACACGCCCGAGGGCGAAAGCGTTATCGTAAGCGTAAAGGCAAACGCCAAGAAAAAGGCGGTTTTAGAGGTCAGAAACACCGGCGTGTGCTTAACTTCGGAACAGCTAAACCATATCTTTGACAGGTTTTACAGGGCAGAGGACAGCCGAACAACGCTCAGCAGCTACGGCCTCGGACTCTCCATAGCACAAGCAATAGCCCACCGCCACAAGAGCGAAATAAAGGTAGCCAGCAACGCCGAAATAGGCGTCAGCTTCACAATAGAACTCCCCCTACACACCGACCCGTAAGGCGCAGATACCATGGCAAGTGCGGCCGTCCCCCCGTAGGGGCGGATATCATCCGCCCGCCGACCACACGAACCGATTGCCCCTTACATCCACCCCCCGTAGGGGCGGATATCATCCGCCCGCCCAACCCACACCCAAATGTATTCCCTTAACGCACGTCGGGCCGCACCCCATCGTGCCGCATCCAAATGAAAACACGCACCGCTCGGGTGCGTGTTTCGCCATAAAGAAGAACCAACCATGAAAAGCCAAAGGCATCTATCTTTCGTACCGCTTTAATAAAGCCTGAATCTGCGGAACCCTCAAAGCAATTCCGCCAATGGCGAGGATAAGCTCCAAGAACAGAGCAAAAGTCAGGTTATAAGTGATGCCCAAATAGGATGTTAAACCATCACTCGCCCTGGAAAGAGCAGAGTTCAGAGAGATTACCCCAATCACCGAGAAGAGGAACATCAATACAACGGCTCCACAGGCTATAATAAAGAAGAAATTGTAATTGAATTGACCCAAGCGGAGCTTATCTCGAAGGATGAGCTTTAAGACTGTCAGGGCAAAGCCCAAAATCGCAACGAGTGTAAATATCCAAACGAGCACGAGCAGGAACGTAGTGCCTCCCGGAAGCCCGCTAAGACGGGAGAGCCCTGTGAAGAATGCCAAACCATAGCTGGATGCTCCGACAGAGATATAATTGGTTGCAAGTAAGAGAATAAACATTAATAACGATATACCAATCGTTATCCATTGCGACAACTTAAACATCGACAAGATGCCGCCGAAATTCACCGTCCCTGTTCCGGTGGTCCCCGGAGAGGTGGGTCGGTTCGTGGGCGCCGCCAGCCTCGCTCCGCAGGTGGGGCAGAAGGTGTCGGCTGTTGAGCAGCGGGTGCCGCAGTTCGTACAGAATTGATGCTGTTCCATGTTTTAATAACCTCCCATATTTTTCTGCATTTATATTACCGCAACAT
The DNA here is from genome assembly GCA_030526995.1 of Clostridia bacterium. Classification (GTDB taxonomy): domain Bacteria; phylum Bacillota; class Clostridia; order Christensenellales; family CAG-138; genus JAQUTY01. The sequence continues at coordinate 9,125 of JAUNBP010000037.1, read as the reverse complement.
AGGTGGTATGTCAAGTGAATAATTATTAGCACAAAGAAAATTCATAAAAGAAAGCACCGCCCGGGGGGGATGGGCGGTGCTTAGCCCGCAACAGACGGAAGGGTGGATCTGCAGCGGGTATTCCGTCTTTTCAACGGAATAATGAGGGGGGTATCAATAAACGCGAACTATGTCCGCGGTTATTGCGGAATGTACTCCGAGAAGGTGACTTCGATAGTGAATTGCTCACCGTCCCTTTGTACCGTTAGGGTTGCCCGATCGCCGGCGTTATATTCGCTAATGGCATCGGACAGGTCGGAATTCGATGAAATCTCCGTAGAATCGACCGCCAATATGAGGTCGCCCACTTCAATTCCCGCCTGTTCGGCTGCGCCGCCCGACACGAGGTCGGTAACCTGCACACAGTAGGTTGCGCTGCCGCCGAAGAACATCCCGTAATCGCGGTTTTGCACGGTCACATTCTGGGTGTAAACTCCGAGATAGGCTCTGCCGCTCACGTACCCCAGAGAAATCAAATCGTTGATCTCCGTGATAACGTTGTTGACAGGGATAGCGAATCCGAGTCCCTCGGCGTCGTCATCGCTTACCTTAGCATTGACGATACCGATAAGATGTCCGTTGCTGTCAAACAGTCCGCCGCCGGAATTGCCGGGGCTGATTGCCGCATCGGTCTGGACAAGTTCCATTTCGACGCCTTCAACGGTCACCGTGCGACGAACGGCTGAAATAATTCCGCTTGTCGCAGTTCCGCGAAGCTCACCCAAGGGGTTCCCTATCGCGATAACATCCTCACCGACAGTCAGCATATCGGAATCCCCGATGGTTGCGGGCTGAAGGTCACTTGCCTCGATCTTGATAATCGAGAGGTCGTTCCGACTGTCGGAGCCTACGAGCACCGCATCATAGCTGACGTCATTGCTCAAGGTTACGGTTATGCTCGTTGCGCCGTCAACCACGTGAGCGCAGGTTGCGATATAACCGTCCGCAGTCAAGATAACTCCGCTGCCCGAGCCGGTGGTTTCATAGTCACCGTAGTAACTGTTTGAAACGAAGGTCACGTCTATTCCTACAACCGAGGGGGCGCACATCTCAACAATCTGAGAGCGGGTATAACCCGAAGTAGCCATTTCCGTATAATCGGTTGTAGAGCTGTCCGCAGCGAGCGTCAGCGGCGAACTCGTGCTTTCGGCGGAGGGAACGGTGGTAACACTGTTCTCCTCGTAGGGCGTTGCGGTGGCTTCAACGATTGTTGCAGCTCCCGAATCTTCTTCTCCGTTAAAGAGAATCAATCCGACCGTAATTCCGATTAATGCCACAAGAACGATGCAGCAGATAAAAATCGGAAGAGCAACTGCGGTTTTTTGCTTACCATCTTCATAATAGTTCATAAACTCATCTCCTTTTCGTCTATGCCGTTAGTATAACCAACGAATTTGAACGGCAAAGGGAAGGAATGTGGTAAAAATATGGCATTTATTTCAGCTTTAAGGTTCCGCTTAAAGCCTGCTTAAATGTCCTTGCATCCGCAGTCGAAGCCAAGGAGTTTTTCAAAGGCGACCCTCGTTTTATCGTTCGGAATATCCTCATATTCCACAATTCCGCAGCGCACAAAGCCGAGCTTTTCGAGCAGGTGAAGCATGATTACATTGCTTCGGTGCGTGTCGGTTCGCAGGGAGAGAATACCCTTTGACTTTGCAATAAGCTCCATGCCGCCTATAAACCGCACAGCCGCCCCCTGACCTCTTTTAGAGGAGGCAACGGCTAATCGGTGGATGACCGCATAGGGCAAATCCGAGAGCCACTTCCCGTCGATGGAAGCATAACACGGTTCGATTCGTTGTGACAGCGCACCGTAGGCGCAAACGGCATCATCCTCAATAAGAACATAACCGCAATTAAGTTCGATATCGAGTTCAACGAGGCAGGCGGCGGGGTAATCCCTCGTCCACTGCGAAAAACCCTGCATCCGCATAAAGTCCTTCGCCTCGTCAAGGATGCTCATTATGGTAACCACATCGGCACTCACTGCCCGTCTAATCTGAACCACAACAACCTCCGACAAGTAATTATAACACGTATTATCTCGAAGTCAACAAAAACTTTCGTCCAGTTTATCTCCAAACAGGTAAAATTTGTGGAAAAAATCATAAAATCGTATATTTTGCACTTTACAACTGCACCGACCCTGATGTATAATGAGTTCAACAATGGGGAAAGGATGCTCCTTTGTGCAAAGATATTACATTGCGGAGGCATGGATATGAGTATTTCAATTAAATTAAAGAAAGTGATAGCTTTGATTTTGGTTTGCGCCCTCTTTATGGGTGTTGCGCCAATCTTTGAGGTTCGCACTTCCGAGGCAGAGACCGATACGGGGGACGGGTCTGCCGCAACGGTGGAAACCGTGGAGGAACCTGTAGACGAAGCTGCGGTTGAAACCTCAACGGAGACTGCCGCCGATGAAACGGACGAGTCCAAACAGGCGTACACTACCCCTTCCATTTCCGAAACGATGGGCAACTTGGTGCCTCCCGTACATAATAAGTACGTTACGGACAATCTCGACGGAACCTACGACATCATTTTGGACGTAGAGGGCTTGCAGAGCTATGACACGAACGTTGTCTTGGTCTTGGACCTCTCTTCTTCGATTCAAAGAAACATGATGCAGAATCTCGAAGGTGTAGACGTCACTTCATTGACTGTTTTGCAGGCTGTTGCTACAAACTTTATAAATGAATTCTACGATAATGCCGTAAAAATCGGCGCCGATACGGAGAACATTCGCTTTTCCATCGTAGTCTTTACCGGTAGTGCCGACATACTTCAGACGTGGACGAATCTAAGATCGGATCTTTTGACTCAGGTAAGCAGCGGCATTACTTCTTATATGAGTAGGATAAGCGCACAAGGCAATACAAACTCTCAGGCAGGCCTTTACCTGGCACGTATGCTTTTAGAGAACAAGGTTATAATAAACGGAGTGACGCAGGATATCAATTATCCGAACAATATGGCAGACGCACGAAACTTCGTCGTATTTATGACCGACGGTGCCCCGAACAGAAACTATATTAAAACGGAAAACGGTGTAACCGTTATTGACGATAATCCTACTATCACAACAAGAACCAGCGGGGGAACGACCTATGTTACCACAAGCTTGTCAAACAATGACATCACCCCCAGCATACAAAGCCAGGACTATATAAAGTCGTCTGCCGAGGCATTGCTGAACCAAGCGCAATTGTTGTATGAGCTGGATCAAAGCGCGAACTTCCGCAGCCTTACAACGCTGACGGTAGGTCTAAATGAGTGGTTCACTCCGGATCTTAACGCTTCGTCTTTCCCCACGGCGTCCAAGCTTATGAGGCTTGTAGCCGGCGTTGCCAACGGCCTGTTTTCGCTTGATGCTGCCAAGGAACAGCTCGGTGACGACGTTCCGAGGGGCTCAATGCCCGGAACCACTCCGGCATATCCGATATTGCTGTCCAATACTGAACCCGACTGGACCTATTGGAACTCCTTAACGGTGGGGTCGGATGAATATAACACATACCTCGATTCCTACATTGCCACTCGCTATAAGGTTACGAATGCGAGCACCGGGGCTATCACCTATTCCTTTAACAGCAGCAGCTACACCCCGCAGTCGTTCTGGCTTTACGTCATTGGCGCATTCGGCACATTCGAGGAGCAGGCGAATCAAGGCGTGTACCGTTTGGGCTATGCGAGGGATGTAAACGGCAACCATTATCAGGATGAAAACGGCAACTGGGTCGAGTCAGAATTTACTCCTGAGCAGTTCATCTCATTGACGAATGAATACGTCTATTTCGGTGACACGCAGGCAACCTTCCAGGACTCCTTTGATGCGATTGCCACATACATTACCATGGGCTACGGCAACATGTCCATTGTCGATATGCTCTCGCAAAACGTTTCCGCAATGGCGCTCTTAGACGATGAGCATATTTACAACATGGTTCATGTAACCGACGAGATTGCAGCCGCATCGGTACAGGAATATATCACTGATTATGGTATCAACACGGGTTTTGATACCGAAGAAAAGCTCTTGGCGGCCTTCTATGGAGCCGACCCTGATTTGGCAAGGGCTATTATGAACGGTGAGGACGGTATTAAAAACACCGAAGACGATTGGAATATATTCATCATTCGCGACCCAAGCTTTATCAGTGTGGAGTTTACAAGACTAAATGAAACAACCGGAGAATGGGAAGTCTACGAAGAGCCAAAAGTAGTCAATGGCGTAACCCAGTGGGAGAGCACCTATGTCATCGTTACCAATCAGTGGTACGAGGAGAACGGCGTGCTGCACGTAAATCCCGACGTCATGCCCGAGCTTAACGACGGCTTTGTAACTTTCGAGTTCAAGGGCAGTAATCTAATGAACCACAATACCAAGGTTTCCATAAGTATTACGGTTACTCCCACGCAGTATGCGATTGACACGCTGTATGAGAACAGGGTGTTCAATTCCACCGCAAACACCAAGCAGTTTATAGCATACAATGAGCACGGTGATGATTTGTTTGCACTTTACGAAAGCGCCTCGGTTGACGGTACGCAGAGCGGCACGGTTACCTATGCCGATACAAACGGCTACCCCGACCAGTCGTTCACGATCACCTATGACGCCAACGAGTATGGCATGACCCACTATAGTGCGCCGTATTACCCTGCATATCTCTATGCTGATGATAGCCTGGTCTACTCCGAAACCCCGGAATACGGCTTCTTTACCAACACCTTCTCGCACTCCCGTGTCCGCTACGTGCTGAACGAGGCGAGATTTGATGAACATGCAGCTTGGGGCGGAACGCTTGCCGCACACTACGATATGCCGGTAATTCAGCCCGACCTTGTAAACCTCCCGGTGACCAAGGAGTGGCCCGAGGGAGTTACCCCGCCCGAGTCCGTGTACATCAAGCTCGAATGGACGCAACATACCTATGACCCCATCGTTCTCAACGACACCAAGCGTTTAGAGCAGGATGTGTTCTTCACGCTTACCGAAAGGTCTATGGTTGTTGAGCTAAATGCCACAAACGGCTGGACAAATATGTTTACAAACCTCCCGCAGGGCCATACCTACACGATAACCGAGTGGGCGGATGCGGACTGCACAGTTGCGCTTGATTCCTACGCCGCAACCTTTGCCCTTGCAAATGATGTCACCGCAACCAAGGTTTCGATTGCAGGCTCCGAGCTTACGATTGCAAACCCCTGCCTGACCACTGAATTGGGCGGTGGACTCATAGTTCGCAATGCTGCGCCGGTCGAAGAAACCATAACCAAGGTTATCGACTTCGGTTCCGCTGTCACCTATTCGGCAGACGATTTGTTCACCAACGCCCAGCAGGTGATGAACATAAGCCTTAGAAACGGCGTAGGCGAGTACGGCGATTTGACCTTTGATTCCACAGAAAAATCCGCAACCTACAACTTGAAGCGTATCATGAACGGAATTGACACCTTCGTGTTCGACCTTACGGACAATGCGACTCAAACGATTATCAAGACATTGAACATCGTTCCGGCATCCTCGGTCTATTATGAGGACGATTTCAATATCAACGCCGTAACGGAGGATCCCTCGGTCAAGATTATTTACAGTGACGGCTGGACTAACTCGGGAGACTCATCCTCTCTCGTACAGGGAACCGAGAACGAAAACTACGGCTACGACGCAATGTATGCGGGTACGCTTGGCGATTCCGGCGGCTCCTCGCACCATTCCACAACTGCGCTCTCCACCGCTACCTTTACGTTTAAGGGCACGGGTATAGAGATATATTCAAGAACCAACACCTCTACCGGACAGGTGATAGCACAGCTGTTCGCCGGAGATAGTACGAACACTACTTCAATGACTATACTGCACGTGGATACCCTCTACCGTTCGGGCGAACTGTTCAACGTGCCTACGATAAAGTTCGACGGCCTTGCCTACAACACCTATACCGTAAGGCTCATGGTGTTGAATCTCGATGGCAGATGCAACTACTATCTTGACGGTTTCAGAGTGTACAATCCGCTCGGTTCGGATTCCCAAATGGATATAAACGCCTACACCGCCTATAATGAAGCGCACGAGCTTTCAAGGGTCTTGGTGCCGCTTAGAAAGGTACTCTTAAGCAGCGGAGTAGAACAGCTCAGCCCGGGCTCTTATGCAGGTGCGGTATTTATTGACAAAATAGAGGAAGATACCCCTGATTTGGACCAGTTGATTAGTCTTTCGGGCGAGTATGCTTCTAACTATGAAACCTACGGCCCCAAGAACGAAGTCTACTTGAGCGCAGGACAGGGCATTGGCTTTACGCTCAATACCTCAACCTACGAGCGGGTTATCGTAGACCTGCGTGCGCCTGCAAACGGCAATGGAGCGGCGACGGTTACCAACGGTGATGGTGCTACAAGCACAATCACGCTAAACTCCACGGTCAGCATGGGCTACATCATTGTACCGGATTCAAACGGCAATGTGGTTATCACAAACAGCGGCACCTCCCTGATTGCGATAACGAACATCAGGGTCACAGGGCTTGCCCCGGCTACAAGGAGCATCTATGTGCACACCAATTACACCAACGGCGTGGAAGAGATTGAGCAGAACCTGTTCGTTGTCAATCAAAGCACCGTCGATTACCTGGCATCCTTCAATGAACTGCCGCAGGTGGAATACAAGCCCTCGGGCATAGTCGAGGCGGAGGCAATCTTTGTAAATTCCGCCGAGGTAAACTCGCTGGTGGTCGGACAGTCCATGCAGTACACGGCAGTCGTCTACCCCGAAAATGCCTACTATAACGAGCCGAGCTGGAGCATCAGATGCGAAACCGGCGAGGCCACGATAAATGCAAACGGTGTTGTCACCGCAACCAAGCCCGGCGTGGTCTATGTTGTAGCAACCGCAAAGGACGGCTCGGGCGTCTGCGGCGAATACTACCTGTTGATTCGCGAAGGCTTTACGGTTAAATTCAATGCCAACGGCGATACGCTCTATGAGCGCACCGTAAAATACGGCGAGACCTTGACGGATATTCCAAACCTGCCCACGCTCGATCGCTACATTGTATCGTGGAACTTTGATAATTCCCAGCCTGTCTATTCCGACATGGTTGTGGAGGCAACGTTCACCTACATCTTCTCCAGAGGCGACGTGTCCGAGGATTATGATGTGACTGCAGCCGATGCCTCGGTAATCCTGCGTTATATCGTAGGCTTGATGCCCGTGGATTCAAGGACGATAGCCAACTGCGCCGACCTTGACGGTGACGGGGAGGTTACCGCAGCGGATGCTGCAAAGATACTGCGCTACTTGGTGCGCTTAGAAGATAGTCTGTAGAGGGGAAAGAAAGGATATGATGATTATGAGAAAGAAATATAATCCGCCATTGGCGTACATTGAGGAACTGTCGGTCCAGTCGCATATAAACACGACCTGCGGCAGCGGGGCAGGCGCCGGCTTCGGAACTCCCTTGCAAGCTAACGGGGCGGCCTGCGCTTGGGACATAGGCGGCGTAACCGTCTTTGGCCCCGGAACCGCAATGACCTGCAACCTCGTTACCGACGAGTACAACGGCATCTGCTACGACGTCCCCAACGGAGGTTTCCAAGCCTTTTCCTCGTAAAACAGACCGCAATCAAAGCCAAAAGCCGCTCAATCAGAGCGGCTTTTTAGTATAACGATTATATACTAATCTCTAAGCAGATTTCGCTTTTCGTGATTTTCCTTTATCTTTGCCTCCTGCCCCTGATCGGAGGGCTTATAATACCGCTTGCCGATAAGCTCGGTTGGCATATATTGCTGCTTGACCCAGTGGGCGGGGTAGTTATGCGGATACTTGTAGCCCTGCCCGTGCCCGAGTTTCTTTGCCCCGTAGAACGAGGTATCCCGAAGGTGAATGGGCACCGGCTCAAATATCTTGCCCTCGGCATCCGCAAAGGCATCGTCGAGAGCGCAGACGACGCTGTTGGACTTTGGGGATTCGCAGAGGAAGATTATCGCCTGCACAAGCGATAGCCTTGCCTCGGGCAGTCCTATAAACTCCACCGACTGAGCGGCGGCAACCGCCTGAACCATGGCCTGCGGGTTGGCAAGGCCTATGTCCTCGCTCGCATGGGCAATGAGCCGCCTTGCGATTATGCGCGGGTCGCAGCCGGCGGTGATAAGACGGGCAAACCACGCCAGCGCAGCATCGGAATCGCCCCCTCTAAGGCTCTTGCAGAAGGCGGAGAGCATATCGTAAAACAGTTGTTCATCGCAGGCAATGACCTTGCGCTGAGCGGACTCAGAAGCTATTTCACGGGTTATGTGAACCTTTCCGCCGTCGGGCTCCGTCGTCATAACCGCAAGCTCAAGTGCGTTCAAAGCGTTTCTGACGTCGCCGTTGCTCATCGCAATAAAGGTGTTCATGGCCTCATTGTCTATGCTGACATTGAGCTTGCCATAGCCCCTGTTCGGGTCTTTGCAGGCGTTGTTTATCACGAGTTCAATATCCTCTGCCGTCAGCGGATAGAACTGAAAGAGGCGGCAGCGTGAAACGATAGCGCCGGTCATGGATATCATGGGATTCTCGGTAGTAGAGCCGATAAAGCGGATTATCCCACTTTCAAGGGCGGGCAAAAGCCCATCCGACTGCGCCTTTGACCAGCGGTGACACTCATCCAAGAGAAGATAGGTGGGCTTGTTGTGCAGCTTTAGGTCGCTTTCGGCACGTGAAATAATCTCACGCAGCTCCTTCACACCCGAGCTTACCGCATTGATTTTCACAAAGTTTGCGCCCGTAGTCTTGGCTACGATATTTGCAAGCGTGGTTTTGCCTGTGCCGGGCGGGCCGAAAAAGATGGAGGACTGCAAGCTGTCGGTCATAATGGCACGGCGCAGCAGCTTGCCCTCACCCACGATATGCTTTTGACCCACAAAGTCGTCGAGCGTCTCGGGGCGCATCCTATCGGCAAGCGGAGCCTGATTTTTGATATTTGCAAATAAATCTTCCATGTTTTGAGTATATCACACTTGCGCAAAAAAGGAAAGTAGGGTATAATACCTGACTTTAGGAGTTAAGGACACAAAAATGGTGTTAAGGCAAAGTCAGAAT
>JAUNBP010000036.1 GCA_030526995.1 Clostridia bacterium | reverse complement strand
TCCCCGTTATGCTGCTCCTAAATAATCATGGTGCTAAATCCTAAAGACGGGAAAAATGAACCAATCCTGCCGAACTGTTGAAGCCGTTGCACTTGACAAAACGGGACAAAAAAGCTATTCTTATGTGATAGAGGAGGAAGTATGCGCTTATTGCAGCGGATAACCATTGTGCTGTTCGTGCTCACGGTGGTTGCGTTCGGATTTTTCAGATATATGAACTCCCGTGCGGAGGATGTTACCGTGCCCGTAATAACTGCGGACTCGGATGTTATTTCCGTATCCGTAACCGCATCCGAGGAGGAGCTTTTGTCGGGGCTTACCGCCTACGACGAAAAGGACGGCGATTTGACCTTCCGCATACAGATAGACCGCATTTCCAAGTTCATCTCCGAGGGTGAATGCAACATCACCTACACAGTCTGCGACTACAACAACAACGTTGCAAAGTACACTCGAAGGCTCGTTTACACCGACTATACCGAGCCAATCTTCAATATTACGACGAATTTGACCTTTTCGGTGGGCAGTTCCACGCCGCTGGTGAGCTACATCACCGCCTACGACGTGTTGGACGGCGATATCTCCGACAAGGTAAAGATAGTATCCTCCAACCTATCGACTGCTCAAGAGGGCGTCTACATGGTCACTGCACAGGCAACCAACAGCAGGGGCGATGTTGTCTACCTCGAATTTCCCGTGAGCGTCATTGCCTCGGTTGCGCAGGTGCCGACGGTGAGGCTTACGCAGTACGTGGTCTACCTAAAGGCGGGGGAGGCGTTTGACGAGAGGGCATACATAAGAAGCGTTTTGGACACGACACGAGAGGAGTTAAGCCTCGACACGGTGACGGTTCAGAGCGATTACGACGGAAGGACGGCGGGCAGCTACACGGTTATCTATTCCGCAATCAACGAGCGGGGAATGATAGGCAGTGCAAGGCTGACGCTGATGGTGACGCCATGAGCAGATTCGGCGAAGGCAATCTGACTTCCGAAATCAGCTTATTTTCGATTATTCGGGACATAATAACCCGCTGGTACCTGCTCCTGCTTGCCGCAGCGATGGGCTTTATGGCCACGGAGATTGTAATAGATCAGACCTACGAGGCGGAGTACACCTCGAGCATAGTTTTGGTTGTCAGCGCAAAGGACAGCAGCAACACCGCCTACTCCAACCTTTCGCTAAACCGTGAGATTGCAAGCGTTTTCATCAAGGTTTTGGAGAGCGACGAGCTTGCCGATAGGATAAACGAATACCTCGGCGTCTCAACCCTGCCCGGGAGCATAACCGCAACCCAGCTCGGTGAGACCAACCTTTTGCAGATAGATGCCGTATCCACAAGCCCCGAGCGAGCCTTTCAGCTTATCAAGGCGGTGATTGAGGTTCACGGGCAGGTCTCGGACTACGTGTTTTCAAACGCTGTCTTGGATATCATGACCGATCCGGTAATGGCAACCTCTCCATCAAATCCCAAGCAGACCGAACGCTATCAGAAGATAGCGGCAATCGTATGCTCGCTTGCAATGTTAGCCTTAATCGTATTCCTGTCCATCATGCGCGACACGGTAAAGAGCCCAACCTACCTTACAAACCACGTCGATGCCAAGCACCTTGCAACGCTTAGGCATGAGCGCAAGTACCGAACGGTCAAGTCCCGCATAAAGCGGCGTAAGGCTCCGATTTTGATAACCAACCCGATAATAAGCCGAGGCCATGTTGAGGAGATTCAAAAGCTCTACATGCAGCTCGAGCACCTGTCGAGGGAGAAGGGCTATAAGGTGTTTATGATAACGAGCACCTGCGAAAACGAGGGTAAGTCCACGATAGCTGCAAACCTTGCAATAGCGGGTGCAAGCAGCGGCAGGAAGGTGCTGCTCATGGACGGCGACTTTAGAAAGCCCTCCGTCTACAAGCTGTTGGATATCGAAAAGGGCAGCTACAAGGGCTCCGAGAGCTATCTGTCGCATCGGGACGAGCTGTCCGAGTGCATACAGTATGTCGACAGGTTCGGCATATCCGTGCTAATGCCCGAGCGCAGCCACAAAAATTCCGCCGAACTGGTATCCACCCGCAGAATGAGCGAGATGATAAGGGAGTGCCGAGAGGAGTTTGACGTGATTCTTTTGGACACGCCGCCCGCTTCGGTGCTTACCGACGCCGAGATAATGGCGCCGTACTGCGACGCAGTAATGCCTATTGTGCGCTTCGACTTTGCCTATGTCTGCGATATAAACGACACGATTGACCACATGAAAAACACCAAGGTCATCGGCTGCGTTTTGAACAACTATCGGCATTTCGGCAGGATCGCAGAGGACAGATACTACGGGAAATAGGGTAAGAGGAATGGAACAGACGACACCGAAAAAAACAGATATCCGTTCGACGGTTGTGAGCATCGGCAACAAGCCGATAATGTCGCTGCTTGCCGATACTTTCAAGGCGTTTAGAAAATTCTGGTGGCTTTCGATACTCTTGGGTGCGATACTGTTTTCCGTGTTCTTTTACAGAGGTTACAGCAAGGTGCATGTGACCTACACCGCCTCCGCTTCCTTCTATATCACGGTGCAGACCGCCGGCTACACCTACGCCCACGTCTATTCCGCAGGCACGGCTGAGCAGATGGCGGAAACCTTCCCCTACCTTTTGCAGAGCCAGATTCTCCAAGACGTCGTCAAGGAGGACTTGGGGGTGACCTATCTAAACGGCACCATATCCGCCTCGGGCGTGGAGTCGACCAACCTTTTCACGCTGAGCGTTACGAGCGACAATGCGCAGGATGCCTACGATATCCTGCTCTCGGTCATGGAAAACTACCCCGAGGTTGCCGAGTATGTAATCGGCAACACGAAGCTCGAACTTTTGAGCCAACCCGTGGTGCCGGAGGGCGTTGTGGTCACGGATAATTTCATCTCGCGTGCGGTGTGGATGGGCGTTGCGGGAATCGGTGTAGGCATAGTTTTGATAGTTGTAACCGTACTTTTCCGCCGTACAATCTGTACGGTCGAGGACTTTGAGCAGGAATTGAACGTAAAATGCATCGCAATCGTGCCCAAGATAGTCAAAAAGAAACGCTCAAAAAAGAACCGCAGCCAACCGCTGCTCGTTTCCACCCAACGGGACGGCTATGCGCTCATGGAACCCATGCGGGGTCTGCGCACCCGAGTCATAAGCCAAATGGAGGAGAAGGACGCCCACGTGTTGCTCGTCACCAGTACGAAGGCAGGCGAGGGCAAGACGACGATTGCAGCCAACCTTGCGTTGAGCCTTGCGAAAAAAGGCACCTCGGTGGTTTTGGTGGACTGCGACCTTCGAAACCCACACGTGAGCGAGGCGTTTGGCATGGAGCAGCCACAGGCGGGACTTGCCCAGCTTTTGCAAGGCGAGGCAAAGCTCTTGGACGTCATGCAGATGGGCAAGAAATATCGGCTCAGGCTCATCATGGGCAAGGGGCAGGAGAAAAATCCCCTCATGCTCATCGGAAGCGAGGAGATGAAAAAGCTCATACAGAGACTTCGCAAGACGAACAAGTACGTTATACTCGACACCCCGCCCTGCGGCATGTTTGCGGACGCCTCACGGCTTGCAAGCTGCTCGGATTGCATACTGTACGTCGTAGGTCAGGACGATGCAAGCACGACCTCCATCATCGATGCGATTCAGGGCCTGTCCTACGCCAACAAACCAATCATTGGTGCGGTCTTGAACAAGGCCGAATACGGCATAGTGGGCTATGGCTACGGCTATGGCAGGGGCTATGGCTACGGCTACGGCAGCTACTATTACAAGAGGGGCTACGGCAGCTATTACAGCCGAGGCGGCGATTACGGCAAGTACGGTAAGTACGGCAAATATGGCTACGGCATCTACGCCGGAACAAAGGACGGCAAGGAGGAGCTAATCATTCGAGATGAAGAGCAGGCTCCCGCGCCTAAGGATGACGGAATAAAATGATATTCGGAGGTTGTCATGCCTGAGATTAAGCGAGTGTATGGCAAGTCCCTTCCTGCGATGAGGTTTGTAGGCAGGTGCTATTTGGAGAGCGAGAGGACGGCAACAGGATTCTCGATCAGTGCTGCTATGTAAGTTTTGCAAAATAGACCACCACTTTATCCCCTTTTTTAAGCAAAGGGGGTTTCTTTTTTGAAATATTGCCTTTTTGTTACATTTACAGAGTGACAAGCGGGGCGATTTGTTGTATAATCCAAGTGTATATGTAGAGGTGTATGCTTCGAAGCGAAAGGAGAGGGAGAATGACGGCAACAACCTACCATATCCCTATCATGACGCAAGAGGTTTTGGACTGTTTGGACGTTTGCCGAGGCGGAATCTTTGTGGATTGCACATTAGGCGGCGGCGGGCACAGCGAGGCGATACTTAAAAGCTGCGAGCGGATAAGGCTCATCGGCATTGACCGAGACAGCGAGGCAATAGCGGAGGCGCAGCGCAGGCTAAAGCCCTATTCGGAGCGATTTTCTGCGATACACGGCAACTTTTTCGACCTTAGGGAGCTGCTCCTTTATCGGGGCATCGATGCGGTGGACGGGATATTGATAGACCTCGGCGTCAGCTCACACCAGCTCGACGCCACAGAGCGAGGGTTTTCGTACAAGGCGGAGGCGCCCTTGGATATGCGGATGGACAGGAGCGCACCGCTTACCGCATACGAGGTAGTGAACCGTTGGGACGAGGAGAGGCTTTGCGACATCTTCTTTAGGTACGGCGAGGAGCGGTTCTCAAGGAGGATAGCGCAGAGGATAGTTGAGACTCGGGGCAAAAAGCCCATAGAAACCACCGTGGAGCTTGCCGAGATTATAAGGGGAGCCATCCCCGCAAAGTTTCGGCACAGCGAGGCACAGCATCCGGCACGGCGGTGCTTTCAGGCGATAAGGATAGCCGTAAACGGAGAGTTGGACGGCTTGCAGGCGGCAATAGAGAGCTGTTGCAACCTGCTAAACAAGGGCGGAAGGCTTGCGGTATTGACCTTCCATTCGCTCGAGGACAGGATAGTAAAAACGCTGTTTAGGCGCCTTGAAAACCCCTGCACCTGCCCACCGTCCGCACCCGTTTGCATCTGCGGGAAAAAGCCTACGGCGAGGGTGCTGACCAAAAAGCCGATAACGGCAAACGAACTTGAGCGCGAGCAAAATTCCCGCTCAACGAGTGCAAAGCTCAGAGCCATAGAACGGCTTTAAGCTGCATAGAGTATAATGAATATTTTGAAAGGAGGAACCCATGGAGGTACAGTTTGACAACGACAAGCGGGGCACCAACATACCCAAGACAAGGATATACGCCCCTACGCACAGAAACTATACGGTGGTCGAACTTGAGGAAGAAGAAACCCCGTCGGCCGTGGTAGTTCCTCAACCCATGAAGGAGGAAATAGAGGCACCCGCAGCGGAGACGGAAGCGAGGGAGAGAAGCTGGCCGCTTTCCTCCAAGATTCTGTTGATAGTATCCATGTTCGTGGTTGCGGGAACCGCACTTTTGGGCTTAAAGGGCAGTTCCGACATAACCAAGATATATAGCGACATAGCCGATATCAACAGCGAGATAGCGGAATACGAGGAGCTGACCTCCCAGATTATAAACGATCAAGGCTCATTGAACGATTACACCTCGATAAATGAGGCGAACCGCGAGGCGGGCAGGGTAATGACGTGGGAAACGAGCGGAGATTAGGTATTAGATGGCAAAGAAGAGCAAGGCAAGCGAAAGACCGAAAAGAAAGATAAAGGTATCTGCGGCGAAGAAAAAGCTCATCGTCGTTTTCGGCGTTGCCATGCTCCTTTTTTTGGTGCTCGTGGGCAACCTGTTCTATGTCAGCATGTGCAAGGGCGAGGAGTATGCGGAGATGGCGCAGCGGCAGTGGACGCTGAACACCACCTTAAAGGCACAGCGCGGGGAGATAATCGACAGGGCGGGCAACGTGCTTGCATCGAGCTACACCACCTATCAGGTCTGCGTCAACCCACAGGCCATAAGCGAGGACAATCGGGAACACGTGGCGTTCGTCCTTTCAACCTATTTGGAGCTGGATTACGACTGGGTATTTCAGCGGGTCTCCAACACCGACAGGCAGCAGATAAAGATTAAGGACCAGGTGGAGAAGGACATAGTGGATATTCTGTCCTCGCAGCAGCTTGAAAAAGGGGTCAGCTACTATTCCGACGTCAAGCGTTCCTACCGCGAGGGACAGCTCTTTGCCCAGCTCTTGGGCTTTACAAACGTTGACGGCGTGGGTCAGACGGGCTTGGAGCTAACCTTCAATTCCGAGCTTGCCGGTATTGACGGCAGGCAGATAGTCGAGACCGACCGAGACAACAACCCCATAACCGGAGGCAGGCAGGAGTACATCGACCCCGTCGCCGGCAACAATTTAATCCTGACCGTCGATACGGGCTTGCAGGGTTATTTGGAGAGTGCGCTCGAGCAGGCGGCTACGATAAACAACGCCCAAATGGTTCAGGGCATTCTGATGAACCCCCAAACCGGCGAGATATTGGCGGTTGCCTCCTATCCCACCTTCGACCCCAACAACCCGCCCCGAACCGATGCAACCCAGCTTTTGGAGCTGTCCAAAAACCGCATGGTATCCGACACGTTCGAGCCGGGCTCAACCTTTAAGATAATCACGCTTGCCGCAGCCTTGGACAGCGGCACCGCAACGCTTTCAAACACGTTTTCATGCGGGGGTTCCATGCTCGTAAACGGGCAGCGAATCAAGTGCTGGCGAAGCGGCGGACACGGCAACCAAACGCTTACGCAGGCTACCGAAAACAGCTGCAACTGTGCGTTCATGTCGCTTGCGCTCGCTATGGGAACGGACACCCTGTACGATTACATCTACAAATTCGGCTTTGACACGGCGACCGGAAGCGGGCTTATGGGCGAGACGAGCGGAACGGTAACGCACAGAAAATACGTTACCGACACCGACCTTGCGAGGATAGGCTTTGGTCAGAGCATATCGACGACGGGAATGCAGCTTGCGGCGGCGGTTTCGGCAGCCATAAACGGCGGGAACCTGATGCAGCCCTATATAGTGGATAGGATAGAGGATATCGACGGCAACGTCGTAACCCAGTATGAGCCAACGGTCGTAAGGCGGGTCATATCCGAGCAGACGAGTGCGCAGGTTCGGCAGATTTTGCAAAGCGTCGTCGACAACGGCAGCGGAAAGAACGCAAGGATAGCGGGCTATACCGTAGGCGGCAAGACCGGTACGGCTCAAAAGTACGAGGAGGACGGCACGGTATCTTCAACGAGGCTGATCGCATCGTTCGTGGGCTTTGCACCGGTGGAGGACCCGCAGTATCTCTGCATAATCGTAGTTGACGAGCCTCAGGTTCCGGTGGTTTACGGCAGCACGGTGGCGGCGCCGTTTGTGCAGATGGTGCTGCAAAATGCGCTTGAATACAGCGGGGTTACGCCCGACAGCAGCACCGAGGCTACGGTAGTTCCGGACCTTACCAACCTATCGGTGGATCAGGCGATAGAGGCACTCAACGATGCGGACTTGGAGGCGGTGTTCCTTGAAACCGAGAGGACGGCGTTTGTGGTTCGTCAGTCTCCGCCCGCAGGCACTATAGTGGTGGAGGACAGTCCGGTGATACTGTACACCGCATGGACGACATTTTTGGCGGAGGACGAGGAACAGGAGTTCGTGTCAATGCCCGATATAATCGGAATGACGAGGTTCAACGCCTATGATACGCTCAAAAAAGCGGGGCTTGTTATGGAGTACGATCCGCTTTTGAGCAAGGGGACGGTGACCTCAACCCAGTATGCCGAGGGCGATCAGGTGCTTGTGGGCTCCACGGTCTGGGTCGGGTTTACCTACTATCCCGATGATGATTAATGAAAGAGGGTGGATTTATGTTACTTTCAAAGATAGCAGAGGAACTTAAGGTTCCGTTTATTGGGGAAGATGTGGAGATAAGCTCCGTCGAGTACAACTCACGGCACGTCCAAAGGGGAGCCTTGTTCGGCTGCATAGTCGGGCTCGTTTCGGACGGGCACAACTTTGCAAAGCAGGCTGTGGACAAGGGTGCGGTTGCATTAATTTGCCAGCGCCCGCTCGATATTGCGGTTCCGCAGCTCATCGTAGAGGATGCGAGGACTGCGCTTGCCGAGGCAGCCGCCTGCTTCTATGAGCATCCCGAGCGGGAGATGTGTATGCTTGCGGTCACGGGCACGAACGGCAAGACCTCCACCACCTACATGGTGAAGGCGATAGCCGAAAGCGCCGGCATGAAGGTGGGTCTTATCGGCACGATAGTCAACATGATAGGCAACGAGCGAATAGACACGGCGAGGACAACACCCGAATCCGTGGATTTGTTTGCGCTGCTGCGGCACATGGCAAACGAGGGCTGCAAGCTCGTAATCATGGAGGTCTCAAGCCATGCGCTCGTTCAGGACAGGGTCTTTGGGATAGAGTTCAATGCGGGGCTGTTCACAAATCTCACGCAGGACCATCTCGACTACCATAAGACGTGGCAGAACTATTTTGAAGCCAAGAAGCTGCTGTTTAGGCAGAGCAGGGTCGCGATAATCAACGCCGACGATGCGGTTGCGGAGCGGATGTGCGAGGGCCTTACCGTTCCCGTCTATATGATGGGGATTCAAAAGGGCTCGGACTATCGGGCGAGCGGAATCGACATTACGACCAAGGGCGTAACCTTCCACTTGCACACGCCCAAGGCCGATGCAAGGATAGCCTTGAAAATTTCGGGGCTGTTTTCGGTGTACAATGCGATGGGCGCAGCGGCGTTATGCGAGCAGGCGGGCTGTTCGATGAAGGATATAGTTTCGGGGCTTGAGAGCCTTTCGGGGGTTGCGGGCAGACTTCAAAGCGTCAACACCTTCAACCGCGATTTTGCGGTCTATGTGGACTATGCGCATACGCCCGATGCCCTAAAGAACGTTTTGAACACCTGCAAGGGCTTTGCAAGGGCGAGGGTCATCTCGGTGTTCGGCTGCGGCGGAGACAGGGACAGGGCAAAGCGCCCGATAATGGGCGAGATAGGCGGCTCGCATTCGGACTTTGTGGTAATTACGAGCGATAACCCGAGGACGGAGGAGCCCATGCGGATAATCGAGGAGATAGAGGCGGGAGTTAAGCGCACGTCCACGCCGTACAAGGTCATAGAAAATCGCAAACAGGCGATAGCTTTTGCCTTGTCGATTGCCAAACCGCATGATATTATAGTGATAGCCGGCAAGGGACACGAAAACTATCAGGAGATAAACGGTGTAAAGCACCATTTTGACGATAAGGAAACAGTGGAGGAGCTGCTTTTGCAGCGATAAGGGAGTATGGAGATACAGAAGGTATTGTTGGCTTTTTTGGTTGCACTTGCATTGGTTCTTTTGTTGGGGCCATTGCTGATACCGCTGCTGAAAAAGCTCAAGATTGGTCAGACTGAGCGGGAAGAAGGCCCGCAGTCTCATCTTACAAAGACGGGAACGCCGACGATGGGCGGGGTGCTGTTTTTGCTTGCGCTGATTGCCGTAACGCTGATATTTGCGTCGGACAGCCCCTTGGTTCTATCGGCGCTGATGGTCACAGTTGCGTTTGGAATCGTGGGCTTTGCGGACGACTTTATAAAGGTCTGGTTCAAAAGGTCGTTGGGGCTTCGGGCATATCAAAAGATAGTGTTTCAGTTTTTGATTGCGCTTGCGGCTGCGCTGTGGCTGTATTTTTCCGAGGACGTCGGCTCAAAGCTGTTGATTCCGATATGGAACGTCGAGTGGGATTTGGGCGTTTTCTACGTCCCGTTTGCGATGTTCGTAATCATTGCCGAGGTCAATTCGGTCAACCTGATTGACGGATTGGACGGGCTGTCCTCCACGGTAACGCTTATTTTCATGGCGTTCTATGCGGGGCTGTTCTACCTTGTGGACACGCCCGACAAGGAGGGGCTTGCGATATTTACGGCTGCGCTTTGCGGCGGGCTTTTGGGCTTTTTGAGGTTCAACACCTACAAGGCAAGGGTGTTCATGGGCGATATGGGTTCGCTTGCGCTCGGCGGTGCGGTTGCCATGGTTGCGCTGCTCTCCCGCTCTGCCATCCTGCTTCCGATAATGGGCGTGTGCTATGTAGCCTCCTCGATATCGGTCATACTGCAGGTTGGCTCGTACAAGCTGCGCCACGGAAAGAGGATATTCAAGATGGCGCCGCTGCATCATCATTTCGAGCTTAGCGGCAAGACGGAAACCAAGATTGTGTTCATGTACGGGCTCGTTACCGTGATATGCTGCACGGTGAGCCTGTTGCTTTGGAGCATTTGATAGGAGGTAGTTATGGGCAAGAGAAAGACGGCTTTGATAGTCGGAATGGCAAAGAGCGGAATAGCGGCTGCAAAGCTGCTGTACCACGACGGATACAGGGTAATCATCAACGATATGAAGCCCGAGATAAAGGGCTTGTTCGATGCGCTTTCGGGCATAGCCTACGAGGTTCAACTCGGCGCAGACCCCATGGAGCTTTTGGACGGGGTGGACTTGGTGGTTCCAAGCCCGATAATCCCGATGACAAGACCCTTTTTAGTCGAGGCAAGAAGGCGGGGGATAGAGGTCATATCCGAGATAGAATTGGGCTACCGCTACTCCAAGGCGGACTTTGTCTGCATAACCGGAACCAACGGCAAGACCACCTGCACGGCGCTGACCGGCGAGCTGTTTCAAGACGGCGGCAAAAACACCTACGTACTCGGAAATATCGGCATAGCCATATCCGAACATGCGCTTGAAACCAAGCAGGGCGATATCGTGGTTGCGGAGACTGCAGCCTTGCAGCTCGAGGGGAATAAGGAGTTTCATGCGGTTGCCGCAGGAGTGTGCAACATCACGCCCGACCATCTGGACCACTTCGGCACCATGGAAAATTACATAGCCGCCAAGGCGAAGATACTGGATAATCAGACCGAGAACGACGTTGCGGTTCTAAACTACGATGACCCGATAGTAAGGGGCTTTGCAAAGCTCACCAAGGCAAAGGTCTTGTACTTTTCACGGCAGCAGGAGGTCGAAAACGGGATGTTCCTGCGCGGAAATATGATGGTATATCGCATCGACGGCGTCGAGCGGGAGCTTATGGACAAGGACGACGTCAAGATTATGGGAGCGCACAACTTGGAAAATGCGATGCTCTCGGCCTTGCTTGCGCTTTCGCAGGGGATAGACCCCGCTTCGGTAAAGGAAACCTTGCAAAGGTTTTCGGGAGTTGAGCATAGGATAGAGTATGTCTGCACAAGAAGCGGCATCGACTATATAAACGACAGCAAGGGCACCAACCCCGCAAGCACGGTGCGGGCCATCGAGGCTATGAGAAAGCCCATGGTTTTAATCTTGGGCGGCTTCGACAAGCACAGCGATTTTTCCGAGCTGTTTTCCGCCTTTACGCCCAATATTCGGGCCTGCGTGGTCTTGGGTGACACTACCGAAAAGATTTTGGAAGCCGCAAAGGCTGCGGGCTACGATGATATCTGCCACAGGGCGGGCGACTTTTTGAAGGCGGTCAACATGGCGCGGGATCTGGCGCAGGAGGGCGACGTGGTTCTGTTGTCACCCGCATGTGCCTCGTGGGATATGTTCGACAATTATGAACAGCGGGGCAAGGTATTCAAAGCGATAGTAAGGGAATATAAATAGAGCATGGAGCAGGCGGCAGGCACCACAAAAGCAAAACGGAAGCGCACGAGCTACACAAGACAGCAGGGCAGGATCGACTTTACGATTCTGGCTGTCGTCACTGCGCTCTGCGCCTTTGGACTTGTCATGGTGTTCTCTGCAAGCTACTATTACGCCCAGCACACCCTCGGTGCAAACTACGATAGCTTCTATTATCTAAAGCGTCAGGCGCTGTACCTTGCGATAGGCTATCCCGTCATGCTGCTGCTTACGAGGATAAACTATCGAACGATATACCGCTTGAGAGGGCCTGCAATCTTGGTTTCGCTGGTGCTGCTTGTGACGGTTCTGTTCTTTGGGCAGGAGCTTAACGGCGGCAGGCGCTGGCTCAATTTGTTCGGAATTTCAATTCAGCCGAGCGAAATTGCAAAGTTCGGTATGATAATCTACATGTGTTCGTTCATGTCAAGGCGGCGGGACCTGATGAAAGAATTGAAGCGGGGACTTCTGCCCATGCTCATGATTATCGGCATAATATGCGGACTCATCATGTTGCAGCCCAATATGTCGATGGCGGTTATCGTCGGCATGATAGGCATCATAATGCTGTACTTGGGCGGTTGTAACCTTAGGCATCTTCTGGCGTTGGCGGTTATAGCAATTGCAGCCTTCGCCGTTTTGGCGGTGGTTGCGGATTACCGCCTTGCGAGGATAACCTCCTTTAGAGACCCGTTTTCCGACCCGCAGGGCACGGGCTATCAGCTCGTTCAGAGCTTCTATGCTATAGGCTCGGGGGGCTTGTTCGGCAAGGGCTTGAACAACAGCTACCAAAAGCTGCTTTACATGACGTATGCGGAGTCGGACTTTATCTTTGCAATACTTTGCGAGGAGTTCGGCTTTGTAGGCGGAGTTTTAACGCTTATCGCCTACGGCTGGATTGTATTTAGGGGCATGATGATATCGCTCCGCTGCAAAAACCGTTTCGGAAGCCTTTTGGCTGCGGGCATATCGCTGGTTTTCGGCTTGCAGGTCTTTGTCAACGTGGGCGTTGTCACGGGGCTAATGCCAACGACGGGGCAGGCGCTTCCGTTCATATCGGCAGGAGGTACGTCGCTTCTGATTTTCCTTGCAGCGATGGGCGTTCTGATGAATATATCGAGGGACGTCAACTAAAAATCACAAACCCTTTTGAATATGCATAAGATGAGGTATGCAATCGAAGGGGAGGGCATTATGGCACAGTTTGTGGTTGAGGGCGGCACACGGTTGACGGGGACTATCTTTGTTCACGGCTCTAAAAATGCCACACTCCCGATATTGGCGGCAACCCTCTTGGTCGAGGAGCCGATAGTGCTTAAGAACTGTCCGAGGCTTAGGGATGTGGAGAACATGATTCGCATCCTCGTGGAGCTTGGCTGCATTGCCCGCTGGGAGGGCAGCACCCTCTATGTTGACAGCAGCGGAGCTTTTGGATATACTCTGTCCGAGCGGCTTTCAAAGGAGCTTCGTTCATCGATTTTTCTGTTGGGCTCGGTGCTTGGCAGGTTCAAAAAGGCAGTAGCCACCTATCCGGGTGGCTGCGAGATAGGGAATCGTCCTATAGACTTGCATCTTATGGGACTTAGAAGGCTCGGAGCCGAGATAGACGAGGACGGCGGTTACATCTGCTGCACGGGCGAAAAGCTCTTAGGAGCGCAGGTTTCCTTGGACTATCCGAGCGTGGGCGCAACCGAGAACATAATGCTGCTTGCGTGCATGGCAGAGGGCGAAACCGTTATTCACAATGCGGCGAGGGAGCCCGAGATAGTCGATTTACAGGACTTTTTATGCGCCTGCGGCTTTCGCGTCAGCGGGGCAGGCAGCTCGGAGATAGTGATTTTGGGCGGCACAAGGGGCCACGGCTGCAGCTTTACGATAATGCCCGACAGGATAGTTGCGGGCACCTATCTTACGGCGGCGGCAATCACGGGCGGCGAGATAGCCTTGATAGGCGCAATGCCCGAGCACATGGTGTCCATGCTTGAAAAGCTGCAGGACGCCGGAGCTTACATAAGAAAGGACGGCGCAAGGATAATCCTAAAGGCGCCCAAGCGTCCGTCGGAGCTTTTAAGGCTTGAGACCCAGCCCTATCCGGGCTTTCCGACCGATATGCAGCCGCAGTTTTTCGCACTCTGTTCGGTTGCAAGCGGGATAAGCGTGATAGTCGAAAACGTGTTTGAAAACAGGTTTCGGCACGCACAGGAGCTTATAAAGATGGGCGGCAAGAACAGCGTGCGGGGCACGATGGCGATAGTTCGAGGCGTCCAGAGGCTGCACGGGGCGCAGGTTACCGCCCACGATTTGAGGGGCGGGGCAGCCTTGGTCTTGGCGGCGCTCTCGGCGGAGGGAACTACGGTTATCTCCTGCGCAGAGCGGATTGACAGGGGATATTTGCAGCTTGAGGAGGCACTTTGCTCTATAGGGGCAAAGGTTACGAGAAAGGATTAGGTTCGTGGACGAACGCAGGGACAGGAACAAAAACGATATAGATGAAGAGATTAAGATAGACTTGTTCTCCGAAGAGGATGAGCCGATAGGCATTGCCGAAAATGAGGCGGTCGAGGAGATGGCAAAGGAATTTTCGTTCGACCGCTACGGCAGGCGGCAGTATTCCGACAAGGACAAGCATAAAAAGGGCAAGCGCAAGCGCAAAGAACGCTACGGCAAGCGCAAGGATGCGGTCAAGGCCGAGACCTTGGTCGTCGTAAAGGAAACGGCGGCGCAGAAGGACTTGG
Source organism: Clostridia bacterium (assembly GCA_030526995.1). GTDB lineage: Bacteria > Bacillota > Clostridia > Christensenellales > CAG-138 > JAQUTY01. The sequence goes on along the minus strand of JAUNBP010000036.1, from coordinate 4,740 downwards.
AGGAGGCTGAAAAGCGGGCCAAGCTCAGAGAGGAGCAGCGGAACAAGCTCTTGGAAAAGGAGCTTGAAAAAAAGCGCCGAACCCAAAAACAAAAGTGGAAAAGAAGGCTCACGATAATCGGCATGGCGGCAGGCCTTGCGCTCATCGTGCTTGCGGCGTTCTACTTTACATTCAGGCTAAATTCCATTCGGGTCTTGGGAACCTATACCCGCTATTCTCAGCAGGACATCATCGATAGGTCGGGGCTTGAGATAGGCAAGCACATGCTGTTCCAGAGCCTTGACGAGGCGGAAACGACCTTGGAGACCGACCCCTACATATCCGCCACCGTGGATTACATCTTCCCGAACGGCGTTCAGATAACGATAGTTGAGCGCAGCGAGGAGGCGGCGGTGCGCTGGGGCTTGAACTCGGAGTACATAGCCATAATCGACGAGGACGGTATGGTTTTGAACAACAATTCGGCGGACACGCACGAGCTTATCGAGGTTGAGGGGCTCGTTCTAACCGGCGCCGTCAACGGGCAGAGGATAGGCGAGGCAGCCGACGAGCAGGTTCAGGCGCTTTTGGACATGCTGCAAAAGCTCTCCGAATACGGGCTGGACACTCGGCTCGAATCCATGGACATATCCGAAACTATGGGAATTGTGCTTTACACCGAGGAGGGCTACAGGATAGAGGTGGGCAGCACCTCCGACTTGGATACAAAGCTCACAAGGCTCAGGGACAACTGGACGGAGATAATGTCAACCGCAGCCCGCTATGTTTCCGAGGGCAATCCCAACCCCACGATATATCTTTACAGCCGAAGCGGGGTTACGATATCCCCCTATGAACCGGGCTACGTTGTGCCGGAGGAAACCACCGAGCCTACTTTGTCGCCGGAGGCAACCGATGAAACCGCCACCGCTTCGCCCACCGACGGAACGGGGGACACGACAAGTCCGAACGACACCCCGCAGCCTCAGACAACCACGATACCCTATGCCTCCGCACCGTTTGCAGGTTAGGTCTTGGTCTTGGGCTTGGATATTAGCGCAAAGAGCAGGCCAAAGCCTATCGCAGCGGAGATTCCGCCCGCAGCGGCGGTTATCCCGCCCATAAAAGCACCCAAGATACCGTTTTGCTTGGCACCCTCGATTGCACCCTGAGCGAGGGTGTTTCCAAAGCCCGTCAGCGGCACCGTGGCTCCTGCGCCCGCAAAGTCCGCGAGCGGCTGATATATTCCAAGCCCGCCCAAGATTACGCCGGCGGTTACGAACAGAACGAGTATGCGGGCAGGGGTGAGTCGGGTCAGGCTTATCAAAAGCTGACCTATAACGCAGATTGCGCCGCCTATTAAAAATGCCCAGAGATACTGCATAAAGCCTCCTTTAATGATGTTCCAAAACTATCGCATGAGCGATGGAGGGGATGCTCTCCCCCTGTTGATTGCTCGTTGGGCTCATCAGCGCACCCGTGGCCAAGAACAGGATTCGCTTGACGTCGCCCCGTTCGAGATAGGGCAGAAAATAGCCCGCAAGCGTTACGGCGGAGCAGCCGCAGCCACTGCCGCCGCTGTTGTATTTCTCCTCGGGCGGAAAGATTAGATTGCCGCAGTCGAGGTGGCGCTTGGACAGGTCAAGCCCCTTCTTTTCCGAGAGCGAGAACAGCATCTCCGAGCCGAACCTGCCAAGGTCGCCCGTGATAATCCAGTCGAAGTCTGAGGGGGCTTCTCCGGTCTCCGAAAAGTAGGTAAGAAGGGTATCGCAGGCGGCGGGCGCCATGCAGGCGCCCATGTTGTTGGCGTCGGTTATCCCGAGGTCTATGACCTTGCCAATGGTTGCTGCGCTTATGCAGACGTGGGAGAAGGCGGGCGAGGACGGCCTTTGGGACGCAAGCATCAAGCAGCCTGCGCCCGTAACCGTTCGCTGTGCGGTAGGCGGGGAGGTGGTGCCCATCTCCAACGGATATCGGTATTGCCGCTCCGCCGTGGAGAAGTGGGAACAGGCCGTGCAGGCCACGGGCGAGCAGTAGCCCCCGTCCACGAGCACGCTTCCTATTAACAGCGATTCAGCCATGGTGGAGCAAGCACCATAGAGCCCTAAGAAGGGAACGCCGAGATTCCTCGCACCGTAGTTTGCGGTGATGAGCTGATTCAAAAGATCGCCCGCAAGCAAAACGTTGATATCGCCCTTGTGCATGGCGGTCTTGTCGCAGCAGAGGCGCACGGCGTTTTCAAACATCTGAAGCTCCGCCTTTTCAAAGCTGTCAAGCCCCATTCTGTCGTCGTCTACAACGACGTCGAAACAGTGCCCAATGGGCCCCTCGCCCTCGGTCTTGCTTACTATCGATGCGCCCGATATGACCTTGGGCAGCGTGTGGAAATGCAGGGTACGTTTCAAAAAACAACCTCCAAAACTGATTTTTGCTATTTTGTCCTGTGCAGATGAAAATTATTCTGCTATAATGTTACCGTGAGCGAATACGAATTTGAGTTTGCATTCTGTATTTTTTGTGCAAGCGGACATGAGAATAGAACGGTAGAGGCGATAGAACGCGAGTTTTCGGGAGCAAAGGCGTATTTTGCGACCTTCGAACGCGAGGAGAGGAAGGACGGCGTCTGGTACAAAAGAACGCTGCCGCTTATCTCGGGCTACGTTTTCGTCTACTCCAACGAGCTTTTGGACGTGCTGAGATTGAAGCGCACGATAGGGGTTTACAGGCTTTTGCAATACGAGGACGGCGAGTATGCACTTCGGGGCTCGGACTTGGACTTTGCCAAGTGGATTTGGACAAGCGGCGGCAACATCGGACTTTCCAAGGCGATAAAGAAGGGAAGCAGGGTCGAGATAGTCAGCGGCCCGCTTGCAAGGTATGCGGGCGTCATAAAGGACGTCAACAACCAGCGCAGAAGCGCACTCGTAGAGATAGAGGTAGGCGAGATGAAGCGGGACGTGTGGCTCTCGTTCGAGTGGCTGTGATGAAGAAAAAGAGACTCATTCTTACAATTCTATGCTTTCTTGCAGGGGCGTTCATGCTCTATGTTTGTGTGGAGCTCATCCACTCCAACGATACGATAGGCGTAACCCGTTACGAGGTTTCCTCCTCAAAGATAGAAAAACCCATAACCATAGTGCAAATTACCGACCTCCATAACTACTCGTTCGGCACCGATAACGAGCATTTGGTGCGAATTACCGAAGAACAAAGCCCCGACATCATCGTTATGACCGGCGATATGATACTACACAACGACCCCAAGCCCGAGATAACCATAAAGCTCTGCGAGAGGCTTTTGGAGCTTGCCCCTGTTTATTTTTCGTTGGGCAACCACGAAACCGGGGAGGGGCAGGACTTTGTAAACGAGTTCACAACGGAGCTTGAAAATGTGGGCGTCATAGTTTTGGAGCGGGAATATCTCGATATCGAGGTAAACGGCAATGCGATAAGGATAGGCGGGGTTTCGGGCTATGCCTATACCAACCTACCGTCGAATGCAGAAAACGAAGCCTTTATGTACGGGTACGAAGGGAGCTACAACTTCAAGCTCCTGCTTGCGCACCAGCCCGAAAGCATGGTTGCGTGGGGCGGCATGGAAGCCTATGAAGTCGATTTAACGCTCAGCGGGCACACCCACGGCGGGCAGGTCAGGCTCCCGCTCATAGGAGCCGTATATGCCCCCGATCAGGGCGGCTTTCCCGAGTACGCCGAGGGCATATTCTATAAGGGCAGCGGCGCAATAATAATTAGCCGAGGCTTAGGCAGCTCCGGCATAGTGCCGAGGATGTGGAATCAGCCCGAGCTTACGGTCATTCGGCTCTCTTCGGAAGATAGCGATTGAGCGCAAGCATAAGCGGAATCGAAAGGACTATGCACAAAAGCGTGTCCACGCCCATGTAACCGCCGTTGTAGCCAAGCGAGTAGAGGTAAACGTTCATCCCCTCGGGCGCGTATTCACCAAAGAAGATAACGCCGGTTGCAAAGTGGCATAAAAAGCGGGCAAAGCCACCTATGAGGCACCCGAGCTGCAAATTCTTCACCGCCCCCGCAAGCCCCACAAGCATGAAAGCAAGCGGATAGTCGATGATTATCTGAGCCCATTGATAGATCTCGGGCTTTTGAATGAACTGCAACAGCCCATAGGCAAGCCCCGCAATAAGCCCGTTTTTAAGCCCAAAGCGGTTGGCGTAGACCATCAAAGGCAGCATCGAAACGAGCGTCACGCTGCCTCCCATCGGCATCTGCCACAGCTTTATGTAGGACAGCACGAACGAGAGCGCAACGCACATCGCCCCATAGATAAGGGTACGAAGCTGCACGGGCTTCTTCTCTTTTTTGGGTGAAAGCACGAGCCACAAAATGCAGCCGACAACGGCAGCAATGCAGAGGGCAAAGAGAATCCACTCCCAAGCAGCCCACTCTTCAAGAAACGAAAAGATTGAGGATAAAACGATGTTCATAACGAGCCTCCAAAAAAATAAGGATACCCGTTGGCATCCGTCAAAAAGAAGGCACATGGTCACTTTCCTTCGATGGCATTACCCAACAGGTGCACGCAAGACAAAAGCCCTGCGGTAGGGGTACTTCTCAGCCGCCCAGCGACGCCCCCGTGACAAGGAAAGTATAATCCCCCCACCCCCAAAAGTCAATACCGAAAAAAACACTTGCAGTATTAACGGATGAGTTGTATTACCTAACTTTAGAAGGCAAGGTCAGAATCTGTGGTTTAGCATATTATTAATGTTTTCGTTGTCAAGG
>JAUNBP010000035.1 GCA_030526995.1 Clostridia bacterium | reverse complement strand
AACGCAACAACCCCCATTTTCGCTCTCGCTCAATAGGGGTTGTTTGACAGTCTGAGCCGTCTTTCGACGGCGGATGGTTTTATTTCCCACAACATTTTTTATACTTTTTGCCGCTGCCGCAGGGACAGGGGTCGTTTCTGCCCGCGGTCTTTTCGGCTACGAATACCTTTGAGGCTCGGTAGCTGCGGCGTATCTCATCACGCTGCTCGGGCGTTCTTATCGCATCCCATTCGGGCAGCTCGTAGAGCCAGTTCGCCTTGGCGTTGAGCATGTTGAAATACAGCTTGTCAAAGTCCACCTTCAGCGCAACAACGCTCTCCTCGTTCAAAGCCTCCAAGTCCAATTCCCCATCTTCAAGGCTCGTGTTGATTCCGTCCAAAAAGCCCATAAACTCAAGGTTGGTCATGCCAAAGTCCGCTGCGAGCTGCTCGACTTTTCCGCTGAAAACCGTCTCATGGTTCTCAAGAATCCTTATATAGTTGCTCTTCTCCTTATCAAAGTACGCCTTCCAAAATTCGGAATACTCCTTCTCGGTTGTAAAGGACTGCGCCTGCTTCGTCCACTCCTGATATAAACTCATAAAAGCTCCTCCATATTTTTTAGCCCTCTAATTCTAATCCAAATCTTATAAAGCTGCAAGCATTTTTTTCGACAGTCTCTGCAATATCGTTGTTCCAAAGCAGCAGCGCACCCTCGCCCGTGTCCGAATAGTATCTCGGGCGGTATCCCTGCTTTGAAAAGTCCAGCCCCCGATACATGGTCTGCGCCGCAACGTTGGTCTCCCTGACCTCCAAGGTCATCGCAGTTGCGCCGAGCCGCAGAGCCGCTCTCATCGAATACAGCATCAAAAGCCTGCCAAGCCCTGCCCGCCTATGCATGGGATGCACCGCAACGTTGGTCACATGCGCCTCATCGTATAGGAGCCACATCCCCAAAAACGCCGCAACCTTCCCCTCCCTTGTGAGGACGTAGTAATGCGCAACCTCGTTTTTCAGCTCGCTTTGCAGGGATAGCTTTGACCACGGCGAGCGAAACGAGAGCTTTTCTATCTCGAACACCGCATCGATATCCCGCTTTTGCATGGGTCTTACTTCTATCATCTTTCCTTCCACAGCCGTTCCGCCTGCGAGGGTCTCAGATACAGCGGCACTACCTCATCGGCGCCCTCCCTGCCGCAGGCGCAGAGCGCAACGTTCTTCGCCGTGGGCATTGCGCCGTCTGCCGCTCCGCTGCCTGTCAGGATGCAACAGCTTGGCAAGCCCTTCAAAAAATCCTCCGTAACAAAGGCATTAGCCTCCGTCAGGCAGTCCCCGCCCCTGTAAAGTGCAGCGTAGCAGTTGCCGTTTTTAGCGTCGATAATCGCCGCACAACAGCGTTCCTCCCCTATAAACGGGCGTGCCAACGCCTCGGTGGAGCTTACTGCCACCACCTTCTTCCCGTTTGCAAAGGCAAGGGCATTCGCCGTCGTAACGCCAATCCTAACCCCCGTAAACGAGCCCGGACCTACGTCCACCGCAAAGGCGTCCACCTGCTCCAAGCACGTTCCGCTTTGCTTTAACAGCTCGTCCACCGCCGTCATCAGCGTTTGCGCATGTCTAAGCCCGCTGTCGATTATACGCTCATAAACCCCGTCACGGGTCAGCAACGCCACCGACGCCACTCTGTCCGTTGTCTCAATCGCCAATATCCTCATAGGCTCCTCAAAATCTCCTCATACCGTTTCCCGTGCGCCTCAAAGCGAACGCTCCTCTTTGCCTCCCCGCTGCCCTCTAAAAACACGTCCAGCCTGCTTGCAGGCAGCGCATCCTCCACCAAGTTTGCCCATTCCATAAGAATGATTCCGTCCTCATAATCCGAAAAGCCCATTGCATACAGCTCATCGCTGTCCGAAAGCCTGTAAGCGTCGAAGTGGTACAGCTTGGGCCTTGTGTCGTACTCCTTGACTATCATAAAGGTCGGGCTTTGCATCTTAAAAACGCCGAGCGCCCACCCCACGCCCTGAGACAGTGCGGTCTTGCCCGCACCCAAATCTCCGAACAAAGCAACAAAGCTCCCGTCAAAGAGCCTTTTTCCGAGCCTCTCGCCGAGTAAATGCATATCCCTTTCGGTTTCTATCTCAAACACCATCTCGCTCAAAACAGCTTTTTAGCAAGCTGCTCCCTTGCAAAATCCAAGTACCTGTCCTCCGCTATCGCCGCCCGCACCTGCTCCATGAGCCGCACCGAGAAGCGGATGTTGTGCATCGTTATCAGCTGTGCCGATAAGATTTCCTCCGCCTTTATTAAATGCCTAATATAGGCACGGGTGAAGTTTTTGCAGGCGTAGCAGTCGCAGCCCTCCTCAATCGGCGTAAAATCCCGCTCAAAGGTCTTGTTTCTGAGCATTACCCTGCCGTTTCCCGTCAGCGCAAGCCCGTTTCGGGCTGCCCTCGTCTGCAAAACGCAGTCGAACATATCCACCCCGCGCAGCACGCCTTCAAGCAGGCAGTCGGGGCTGCCCACGCCCATGAGGTAGCGGGGCTTGTCCTTGGGCATGTGGGGCATGAGCGTTTCAAGCATCTCATACATCACGGGCTTGGGCTCGCCCACGCTTAAACCCCCTATGCCGTAGCCTATAAAATCCATGTCGCTAAGGTGCTTGGCGCTCTCGATTCTAAGGTCTTTATACATACCGCCCTGAACGATTCCAAAGAGCGCCTGATCCTGCCTCGTGTGCGCCTGCTTGCAGCGTGCCGCCCAGCGGTGCGTCCGCTCCATCGCCTTCTTGGCGTAGGCATGGTCTGCCGTATGCGGGGCGCACTCGTCAAAGCACATTGCAATGTCCGCACCGAGCGCCTGTTCTATCTCCATAACGCTCTCGGGCGTGAAAAGGTGCTTGCTGCCGTCGATATGCGAGCGGAAGACTACGCCGTCCTCTAAAATATCGTTAATCTTGGCAAGCGAAAAAACCTGAAAGCCGCCGCTGTCGGTGAGTATGGGCCTGTCCCAGTGCATGAACTTATGCAGCCCGCCCGCCTCTGCGACAAGCTCGTGCCCCGGTCGCATGTACAGGTGGTAGGTGTTGGCAAGCAAAATAGAGGCGCCCGTCTCCTCAACGTCTCGGGGCGTCATCGCCTTGACCGTAGCCTGCGTGCCTACGGGCATGTAGCAGGGCGTGTCTATAACGCCGTGCGGGGTATAAAGCCTTCCGAGCCTTGCGCCCGACTGCTTGCAAACATGTAAAAGCTCAAACGAAAACGGCTTTGTCATACCTTGTCCGCATCCCGTTCCTTTAACTTGTTTTCCAGCTCCGCCCCGTACTTGAATACGAACGAGAGAAGGATCATGCCCACGCCCGAAAATCCGTGAAAGTCATAGTCTATCTCGGTCTTATCGACCCCGCAGCAGGCGCAGATTATTGCAATTATCAAAACTGCCACCGCAGGGGTTACTATGTGCTTTATGCCGAGATACAAAAGTTCCTTTGCCCCTCGCTCGGTAAACGGGGTTCCGTCCGCCAATTCCCGCTTAAAATATCGAAGGGTGAACAGCGACAAAAGCCCGCCGCTGATGCAGACCGTAAAGGCAGCACACAAGGTGGCAAGCAGCTCGTTAAACCTGTAATCCTCGCCCGTCCACTCAACTATCTTTTTAATAAACTCGCTTGAATCGCCCGCCTCAAGCAGCGCAATCACCGCAATGCTCACTATCAAAATAACCGCCCCAACAAGGCAGAACACGGCCGCAACCGTGGCAAGCACCTTCAAAACCTTAAATATCGCCTGTACCGTTTTTAAGCTCTTCATAACTTCCTCCTTAATCTTTCACTGCTACATTGTACACGCAAGCTGTATCCCAATGCAAGCCCGATTATAAATACCTGCCCTTTCTGCAGCAATAGCTTTTTACTCCGCTGTTTTTAAGCTGCAAAAGCTCGTCCATCTCACGGGCAACGGCTTCGAACCTCGCCCTCATGTGATGCACTAAAATGTAGTCCGCACTTTTTATCCTTCCCGCTGCCGCCTTGCAAAAGCTCCTCATAGGCGCAGCGAGCGAGAACACCCAGACGGGGCTGCAAACGGTGACCTGCTCATAACCTTCAAGCTCCACCTCTACATCCTCTATAGGCATAGCCCAGCCGTGCATTGCAAACCTGCCGCACCACCAAAAGCCCGAGGTTCCCTCCGTGCGTTCCCTTGCCCTTATCTCGTAAAGCTCCGCCCCGCTTTGATTTGCCGCCTCAAACGCCTTCTTCCTCGTGTAGCCCATGCGTGAAAAATACACGACGAGCCTTTTGGGGTTTTTGCCGATATTGGGATAGTCCTCCTCCCTTACCGTAAAGCTCTCCTGCCTGTAAAACACCCAAGCAGCATAGCCCGTCAGCGCCTGAATAAGTCCGAAGATAAAGTAGGCGGTGGACATGAAATTGAACGGGAAGATGTAAAACTGTATGCATATCCAGAGCATGAGCGTTACTCCAAAGACCCCGCCCAAGACCAAGCCTGCCTTCTTCCTTTTCAGCAGCAGCACCGCCGCAAGAAGGTTTGTAAGCCCGTTGACCGTAAGCAGTGCTATCCCCGAAAAGGTAAAGTCCGAAAACAGCACCCCGGAAAACGGCAACACCTCAAAATACGGAAGCATGGCGTCCATGCCGAGCGCCTTTCCGCTCGGATCTACGAGCATCCCCACCGCCCCCGCAACCGCACCTATGCCTATAAAAAGGCACCAAAATATCAGCGCCTTTCGGCTCGCCTCAAATCTGCTCCTCCTCTTCATACCAACCTCACTCTAAACATTGACAGCACTTTCGGACTATGGGTTGGGCAAGATGCCTTCCCGATTGGCTGCTTATTGCTTTTTTGCATTCCCATATTCTCTCTTCATCGCTTCAACGGAAACAACCCATTGCTTTCCGAATTTGCACACATCGACACCGTTTACCAGCTTGCCGTAGGCAACTGCCTTCCTCAGGGTGCTTTCATTCAATCCCCAAAGCTCCGTTGCGTCGCCAAACGCCATCAAACCGTCAAACGGTGTTTCAATTATACAGCCGTGTTCCCATAATTCATCGCAAGACAGATCCAACTCATCGTTCCATACTATACCGTATCCTCCGACATCCACCGAAACATCGGCAAAGGCTTCGGGATGCTCCTTGAAAAATCGAAAAGCGGGTATCCTTTCGAACAGTGGCTTTACATCGTACAGCTTTGTTACGCCCTCTGAAAACTGAACACTGAGTTTGTACTCCAAAAGTGCTGTGACGCTTTTAACTTTGTGAAACATTCCCTACCTCCTCACTCAAGAGGCGCAAGCGGCTTAAACTCCTGCGTTTCCCAAATCGTTTTCAATTCCTCCCTGTGAATCGCTATCCATTCCTGCACCATTCCCATTGCCTTCGGCGGCAGATAACCCGTTAAAACCTTTCCGTTCGCAAAATCGATGGCTGCCACATCTTCATTATATATGGCATGAATATGCGGCGGATTGTGTTCACTGTTCAAAAAGTACATTCGGATAATGATTCCGTAAAACCGTGACAAGACCGGCATTCCGTTCAGCTCCCTTCTTTGACCTTATTATATCACGATACCGTGATTGCGTCAATAGTATGCTCGGAAATAATTATTCTATGAGCCTTTGTGAAATACTCACTCTATAAGCATTGCATCGCCAAAGCTGAAAAAGCGGTAACGCTGTTCCACGGCGTGGGCGTAGACCCTTAGCATTTCCTCCCTCGAACAGAGGGCGGACACCAGCATTAAAAGCGTCGATTCGGGCAGGTGAAAGTTTGTAATGAGCGCATCGGTGGCCTTAAACCTGTAACCGAGATTTATGAATATATCGGTATAGCCGCTGCCCGCATGAACCACGCCCTCCTCATCGGTAACGCTTTCCAAGGTGCGGGTCGTGGTCGTGCCCACACAGACTATCCTGCCGCCCCGCCGCCGTGCCGCATTTATCCTGTCGGCACAGGCCCTTGTGACCTCGTAATACTCCGAATGCATATGATGGTCCTCGACATTCTCGACCGAGACGGGCCTGAACGTGCCGAGTCCCACGTGCAAGAGCACATCCGCAATCTCAACGCCCCTGTCCACAAGTCCGTCGAGCAGCTCTTTTGTGAAATGCAGCCCTGCCGTGGGCGCCGCCGCACTGCCCCTCTCCCTTGCGTAAACTGTCTGGTACCTGTCCCTATCATAAAGCCGTTCGGTGATATACGGAGGCAGGGGCACCTGTCCCGCCCTGTCCAAAACCTCCTCAAAGATTCCGTCGTATAAGAGCCTTACCCTCTTGCCGCCCGCAATCGGCGCATCGCCCACTATCTCTATTTCAAGCTCCTCGTTCACCCTGTAACAGAGTCCCGCCTTGGCACGCTTTGCGGGCTTGCACAGGCATTCCCAAACGTCGCCCGCTTCCCGCCTCAAAAGCAAAAACTCCATGCTGCCTTGGGTCTGCTGCCTCGTTCCAAAGAGCCGTGCGGGGATTACCTTGGTGGTGTTGCGCACGAGGATATCGCCCGCGTTCAGGTGCTCGAGTATATCCGAGAAACGCTTGTCCTCTATAGTCTTTTTCTCCCTGTTGTACACGAGCAGGCGGGAGGCGCTCCGATTCTCAATCGGGGTCTGCGCTATCAGCTCATGCGGAAGCTCGTAGTAAAAATCGCTTGTTTTCAATTATTCTATCCCTCGTTTTTAATCGACCCCCATTATATACCCATATTAAAAAAAAGTCCATCGCTTGACGGACTTTTAGCTCTTGGGGCACGACCTTTACTTCGGCTGTTGCAGGCCTTGGCTGTCTATCGTGGTTTCGCCGTCAAGCAGCAGCTCGCTTACGGTGACGAACTCAAAGCCCTGAGCCTGCGCCGTCTCTATGAGCGTGGGCAGGTACTCCTCTATCTTGTAGCCGTTGTTGTGGCAGAGGATGATATCGCCCGAGGTGAGGTTGGGCAGCACGGAATTTAGAATCTGCTCGGTCGAGCGGGATTCCTTCCAGTCCACCGTGTCCTTCGTCCACTGTATAACCTCGTAGTCAATCTCCCGCACCGCCTTTATTACGGTGTTGTTGTACTCGCCGTAGGGCGCTCTGAACAGCGTGCAGCGGCTGCCGGTCAGCGCCTCTATCTCATCGTCAAGCAGCCTTATCTCCTCCTGAATCTCGCTTGCGGACAGCGAATTCATATGCGGATGCGTTTGGCTGTGGTTGCCTATCTCGTGCCCCCGCTTTGCAATCTCCTTCACGTAGTCGGGATAGGCATCGACCCAGACCCCGCAGAGGAAGAAGGTAGCCTTGATATTGTACTTATCAAGCGTCTCCAAAATGAACTCGGTCTTATCCGTGTCCCAAGCGGCGTCTATCGTCAGCGCAATCTTGTTGTCGCTCCTGCCCACCCCGTACACGGGCAGCTCCTTTGAAAGCGTGGGCACGGCATTAAATTCATATTCCTCAACCTCGGCAAGCACTGCGGTCTGCTCCCCGCCCGCCTCCTCACCGCCGGAAAGTATCAGTATCAGCGCAAGGATTGCGGCTGCAAGCAGGACAAGAACCCAAATCAGCATCTTTTTAGTTATAACAAATATCGGCATACTCTAACACCCCCGTTAATGGTGGTATAGCTTATGCAGCAGCAGGCAGGATAATTCTCAAACGGCGTTATTCTGTAAAATGCAGGGAGCGATTATTATCCCTTCGGGGGGCTTTCTCTGCTTTCTTTTCGCGAGAAAAGAAAGCAGCAAAGAAAAGCGGTAAAGAGGGAGATTTTCAATTTACGGATAGATATTTGAGTGCGCCATTTTGCCGCAGACAGGCGACAAAATGGCTGGGGCTTTTATATTATTTGGCGATTGGGGTTGACATTTGTTTGGGAATTTTATACAATTAGGTTGTATAAATGTTTCTTTTGAACCCCGATAGTGTTTGTTTCTCTTTCCCCCGTGTTCATTTTTAGGAGGTATTACATGAAAAGGTTTTTATCAATCATTTTGGCAACATTGATGGTCTTGGCTTTGGTTTCTTTTGCCCCGCCCGAGGAGGCAAGGGCGGAGCCCGAAATTTGGGACGGCACGACTGCCACAAGCTATGCGGGAGGCGACGGCAGTGAAGATGACCCGTTCCAAATTGCAAACGGGGCGCAGCTTGCCTATCTTGCACAGCAGGCAAATGCGAATGCATCCAATACCTACGGCAAGTACTTTAAGCTGACCGCGGATATAGTTTTGAACGACACCTCGAATTGGGAGAGCTGGGGCAGTCTTGACGCCAACGACGAAATCATAGCCCCCGCCAACGCTTGGACGCCGATAGGCGTATGGGAAGTCTACTTTCGAGGCAACTTTGACGGAAACTACAAGACTGTCAGCGGAATCTACATCAACGGCGGCGATAATCTGGGTTTGTTCGCTGCCTGCTATGGAGCCACAATTCAAAACGTCGGCATAGCGGAGTCTTTCATAAGCGGAAGCTTTAGCGTCGGCGGCGTGGTTGGATCTACCCACTTTAATTCCACCGTGACAAACTGTTTTAATGCAGGTACGGTAAGCGGAACCGGAGACAATGTCGGCGGCGTGGTTGGCGTGCATAGCAAGTCCACCCTAACAAGCTGCTTTAACTCAGGCACGGTAAGTGGAGGCAGCTATGTCGGCGGTGTGGTAGGGTTTAGCGCTGCTTCCGTCACAAACTGCTATAACTCAGGCACGGTAAGCGGCAATAACCAAGTCGGCGGTATAATAGGGGAGAATTTTAGTAGTATAAACACCTGTTACAATGTTGGGAATATAATAGGTGAGGGAACAGTGATGGGCGGTGTGGTAGGCATAAACTGGGACACCGTTAGTAATTGCTATTACCTCGACACTTGCGGCGCAGCCGCAGGCATAGGCGAAAGTGAAGGCGGGACAGTCGACAATGTAATTTCGCTGACCGATGAGCAGCTTAAAGATGAATCCTACTACGGCGGCTTTGATTTTACCAACATTTGGACTATGGAGGGCGATCCCGACTATCCATATGCCGAGATTAGAGGCTGGTACGTTATTCCGGTAAGCGGCATAACGGCTACCGAAAGCATGGAGCTTGGCATAGGCGGCACGGATACGATAGAATACACCATTACGCCCTCCGATGCGGGCAACCAAAACGTCAGCTTTACCTCGTCTGCCGAAAGCGTAGCCACCGTAAGCGATGCGGGCGTGGTAACAGGCGTTTCGGCGGGCACCGCCACGATAACCACGACCACCGAGGATGGTGCCTTTACGGACACCACAACCGTCACCGTTCACGCCGATTGCACCGTAACCTACCTTGCGGACGGAGAAACGGTTGCACAATATCAGGTGCGCTGGAACGAAACGCTTGAAACCATCCCCGACGTCCCCGCAAAGGAGGGGCACGACCAAGTTGCCCCCACATGGGAAACCGACCTAACGGATGTTGCAATAAAGCAGGATTACACGATCAACGCCGTCTACACCATAAACACCTATACCGTAACCTATCTTGCGGACAGGGTGCAGGTTGCACAGTACACGGTGAACTGGGGCGAAAAGCTGACGGAGATTCCCGCCATCCCCACCAAACCCCACCATATCACAGTAGGCTGGGACAAAGACCTATTGAACCTTGCGATAAAGCAAGATTACGAGGTAACCGCCCAATACACCGCCCTACTCTACGGCGATGCAAACTGCGACAACGAGGTGGACGCAAACGACGCCTCGCTAATCCTCCGCCATGTCGTTGGACTTTCAGATATCAGTGAACTCGGCTGCATCCAAGGCGACGTCACCCCCCGCTACGACCACATCCCCAACTCCGGCGACGCCGCAGCAATCCTCCGCCTCATAGTAAAACTAATCCCCACCTTCCCCATACAAAACGGGAACTAAAAAACCATAGAAACTCCCGATTTGCCATCTATCCATGGCAAATCGGGACACTCAACCTTCATATTTCCAATTATCCCCTTACCCCTTTACGGGTTCTTTTGGTCCTTTTCTTCCCGTAAAGAAAAGGACGGTCTCCCGTCCTCCCGTCCTCCGTCCTTCGTCCCATTCATCACTGTTCCCCACTATAAAACAGCGCATTATTCTCCTGCACCGCCCTGAGCCAGTCGATAAACTCCTGCGAGGTGGGGCGCTGTCCGTTTTCGAAGTAGGTGACAAACTTTAGCGAGTAGAGGTCACAGACCGTATAGGAGAGCGTTCCCGAATCGTAGAGTGTGAAATAGCTTTCGCCAACCTCGACAAGTTCGCCCTGCCTGAGCACGAGCCTATCCACGCCTATCAAGAACTCGCAGAGGACGTAATAGCCTATGTTTTGCGCCAAGAATTCCTGGTAGGTAGCCGAGTTTACGGCGTTTTCCCGCCGAGGTTCGGGTGCGGGCTGCCGCTGCGACGGGCGAACGCTGCCTACCGTGCCCGCTCTAAGCAGTTGAGATGGGGTTCTTTCTTCCATAAATTCCTCCCTAAGTTAAATAGTATGCGGAAGTGGGGATATAGAAACAGTGTTGGACAATCTTGACTGCAAACACGCCTACCGAAGAAGGGAAGTAGGTTCTGCAGCCGGAATTGTACGGATTGTAGAACCACAGCGCCTCGCCCACGTTGTAGAGTCTGTTTCCGGCGATAGCCCAGTCGGCAATCTCGTAGTGGATGGCCTCGGGGCGCATGTTGTAGATGTTCTGCGAATTGTACCTGCCGCCTATGGTTTCCATCACGCAGTCGAACTGACCGGACTGAAACACGATGTTGCGAAGATTCCCCCCTTGGCTGATTCGTGCGTATTCACCGCCGCTTGCGCGGACACGGTTCATAACGACGGTTGCGACGGCACGCATACCGTTGTCCCCCTCGCCGCCCGCCTCGCACTGAATCAGCCTTGCCAGCAATTCCCTGTCGGAATACGCCATTGCCACACCCCCTACCTACCGTCATGCTAAATAGTATGCAGGCTTGGGAAAAATGAGTACGGAAAAAATATATTGTGACTAAAACGTGATTTTAAGCCCGACTGTATTGACCTTTGAGAATCAAATCACATATAATAAAAGCAGAGAAGGAGTGCCTATGAATCTATTGTTTTTTCTGACTCCCAAACAGGATGTGTGCGTGTTGAAGAAGGATAACACCGTGCGTCAAGCGATTGAAAAACTCCGAGCCTTCCGTCATACGGCGGTGCCCGTTATCGACTGTCAAGGCAGGTATTGCGGAACCATATCCGACGGCGACTTGCTGCACGTCGTGATAGAGCATACCGACCCCAAGGAGTGGGAGCGCATACCCATATCCACCCTGCTCCAAAAGACGAGAAACCCTGCGGTGCGGGCGTCCACCAACGTTGATGACCTGCTCCAGTCCGCAACCGAACAGAACTTTGTCCCCGTCGTCGATGATTACGGCGTTTTCATCGGAATCGTAACGAGAAAGGACATCATCCGCCACTTCATCGCCCAGAGCGGGCAGAGCAATCTAAAAAAACAGGCATAAGAAAATTAAAAACTTGATTTAACCGAGCTTCGTGGTATAATATATAAAAAACGGAGGTGGGCTGTGCAACGCTATTTGCTTGCTTTGGATCAGGGAACGACTGCTTCGCGTGCAATCCTGTTTAACACGGATGGCACGATTGCTGCGTCCTCGCAGTATGAGTTCCCGCAATATTACCCGCAAGCGGGCTATGTTGAGCACGATGTGGAGGAGCTTTATACCTCGCAGTACCGTGCCATAGTCGATGTTTTGACCGATGCTGCGGTAAGGGAGGGCGAGGTAATAGGAATAGGGGTTACCAACCAACGGGAGACTGCGATAGTCTGGGACAAGAGGACGGGCAGGGCGGTGCATCCTGCGATAGTCTGGCAGTGCCGAAGGACCGCCCCGCTGTGCGAAAAGCTGATAGAGGAGGGCTATTCTGAGCACGTTCAAAGGACGACGGGGCTTAGGATAGATGCGTATTTCTCCGCAACGAAGCTCAGGTACATCTTGGACAATATAGAGGACGGACAGAGGCGGGCTGAAAGCGGCGAGCTCATGGCGGGCACCGTGGACAGCTATCTTATTTATAGGTTGTGCGGCGAGCATGTCACCGATTACAGCAATGCGTCAAGGACTATGCTGTTCGATATCCACAGGCTCGACTACGATGAAACGCTTTTGAAGCGGCTAAACCTTCCCCGCTGTATCCTGCCCAAGCCCCTGCCCTCGGTGGGAATATTCGGCACCGTGGGCTGTATAGAGGGCTTGGAAGCGCTCAAGGGCGTACCCATAAGCGGGGTTGCGGGCGACCAGCAGGCGGCGCTGTTTGGGCAGGCGTGCCTCTATGCGGGGCAGGCAAAATGCACCTACGGCACGGGCAGCTTTTTGATGATGAACACCGGCGAACGGGCGGTAACGAGCGAAAACGAGCTTTTGACAACGATTGCGTGGGGGCTTGACGGCAAGGTTGAATATGCGCTTGAGGGCAGCATATTCAATGCGGGCAGCAGCATCAAGTGGCTGCGGGATGAGATGAAGCTGATAGAGCATTCGCATGAGGTGGACAGGTATGCAGAGGAGGTTTCCTCAAGCAACGGCTGCTACTTCGTTTCGGCGTTTACGGGGCTGGGTGCCCCGCACTGGGATATGTATGCTCGGGGTGCGCTCGTGGGGCTCACGAGGGACGTCAACCGCAACCACGTTTGCAGGGCGGTCTTGGAGGGCATAGCCTATCAGGTTTACGACCTTGCAAGGACTATGGAGCGGGACTGCAAGATGCAGCTCTCGGCACTGAAGGTGGACGGAGGCGCGAGCGTCTCCGATGTGATGATGCAGTTCCAATCGGACTTGCTGAACATACCGGTAAACCGACCCCGCTGCGTTGAATCGACAGCACTCGGAGCCGCCATGCTCTCGGGGCTCGGAGCAGGATTTTTCAAGGACAAGGGCGAAATAATAAAGTTGTGGCAGTCCGAGCGGATATTCATGCCGGCCATGGAGGAGACAAGGCGGGCAGAGCTGCTTAAGGGCTGGAAAAAGGCAGTCGAGCGTGCAAAGAGCTGGGCTGTAACGGATGAAGGGAGATAATAAAATGGAAGAAAGACCGTACATTGATTTTAACACGTTGGGAAACTTTTTAACCGATGCCTTCGTTGCCTACGGCGTGCCGTACGAGGATGCGCTGATATGCGCAGACGTCCTCATGGAGAGCGACAGGCGGGGCATTGAGAGCCATGGGGTGAACCGATTCAAGCCCATATACCTCGACCGCATCGATGCGGGGATTCAAAACCCCGTGACCCACTACGAGATCTTAAAGGATACTGCTACTACTCAGGTTGCGGATGCGCACGACGGCATGGGCATGATAGCCTCGCACAAGGCGATGAGCGCAGCAATCGAAAAGGCGAAAAAATACGGCATGGGCATGACGGTCGTTCGCAACTCAACCCATTACGGAATTGCGGGCTACTGGGCAACCATGGCTACAAAGCAGGGGCTGATAGGCATGACCGGCACGAACGCAAGGCCTTCGATTGCGCCCACCTTCGGAGTTGAGAACATGCTCGGCACCAACCCCTTGACCGTGGCCTTTCCCACCGACGAGCCCTTCCCGTTCTGCATAGACTGTGCAACCTCGATAACCCAGCGGGGCAAGATAGAGTATTTTGCAAGGAGCGGGCTGGACACGCCCTCGGGCATGGTCATAGACGAGAAGGGCAACCCCGAAACCGACTCCAAGCGCATCTTGGAGGATCTAAGCTCGGGCCATGCAGCCCTTGCGCCGCTTGGCGGAATAGGCGAGGAATTGGGCGGCTACAAGGGCTATGGCTATGCAACCGTTGTCGAGGTTTTGTCCGCAGCCCTGCAGGCGGGCAGCTTTCTAAAGCAGCTTTCGGGCATCGATAAGGAGGGCAACCGCTGCCCCTACCGTCTCGGGCATTTCTTTATCGCAATAGACCCCGAGGCGTTCATGGGCCTTGAGAGCTTTAAGCACACCTGCGGCGAGATCCTGCGCGAGCTCCGTGCCTCGAAAAAGGCAGCAGGGCACGACCACATCTACACCGCAGGCGAGAAGGAGTATTTGACCTATCTTGAACGCAAGGACAAGGGAGTTCCGATAAATCAATCGGTTCAACAGGAGTTCATCGAGATTCGAGACAAATTGAAGCTGCCGTACAGGTTTGCATTCGAGAACGAAAAGTAGAAAGGAGAAAGGCATGACACGCATTATCACAATCAGCAGGCAGTTCGGAAGCGGAGGCAGGGAGGTGGGCACCCGCCTTGCGGAAGAATTGGGCTTTACCTACTACGATAGGGAAATTATTAGCAAGCTGTCGGACGGGCAGGGGACGGGCAAGAACTCGTTTTCCATGTCCTTGGATGCGGGTATGCTCCCGCCCTATCCCCTCACCTACGGCAGAACCTTTGCAAACTTTGCAGCCTACCCGCAGTACAACTCCGCCCTCTTAATAGCGCAGCAGAACACCATAACTCAGCTTGCGCAAAAGGGCGACTGCGTGTTCGTGGGTCGCTGTGCGGACAGCATCTTAAAGGACTTCAACCCGCTCAAGCTCTTCGTCTACGCCGATATGCCCTCAAGGGTGGAACGCTGCAGAGGACGGGAAAAGGACGGCGAACACTTCTCCAACCGTGAGCTGCAGCGTAGGATTCGCCAGATAGACGCCAACAGAAAACGCCTGCACGATATGTTCTCCGACGGCAGATGGGGCAAGAAGGAGAACTATGACCTCATGCTCAATACCACGGGCATCGAAATTAAAAAGCTCATCCCCCCGCTCAAGGAATATGCACTTGCATATTTTCGGGAGTAGGGGCTTTTGGTTTTTTTCTCGTACTTTCCTTTTATGAAAAAGGAAAGTACCAAAGGAAAACATAAAAGGGGAAGATAGAATCTTTTCTAAACGTTTCCCCCCTAACCCTGCCATTTTGCCACCTATCCGTGGCAAAATGGCGCACTCAATCAGCATTATACAGATTATAATACTATCTTTTTTACGCTTTTCTTTGCTTCTTTCTTTTCTCGCGAAAAGAAAGAAGATAAAAATATAAAAAACCATACCCCCCCATTCACCTATAAATCCTCGCGCGGCCGCCGAACACTCGGGCTATTGCCTGTGTAAGGGAGTTTTCGTCCCTACCGGAGAGGTCATAGACTATGAGGTGTTCGGGCGCCATGTTGACCAAGAGGGTGACGATGCCCTCGATGGAGCAGTCGACGTACTCGATGCGGATAAGGGAGTCGTCGGTAAGGGTGCAGGAGCCGTCGGCGTGGATGCAGACCTGCAGCTCGGATATTTTTGATTCGCGCTGGTTGCAGCAGGCGTTCAGGGTGGCGATAAGGTCGTTAATGTCTTTTTTTAAGAGGATATCGGCGGCTGCCTGTTCGACACAGAGCTGCCAGAGGGTTAAGAGGGATTTTAGGCGGAAGCGCAGGTAGCCCTCCAAGCAGAGGTCACGGGTATTTTCGAGGAAGGCGACAAGGCCTTGTTCGACGGGGAGCAAATCCTCGTGGGCACGGGCGAGGTGCAGGGCGGAGGTCAGGGCGGTTTGCTTGTCGTAGAGCGAGAGGGGCATACGGTCGGTAAAGGCTGCAAGGACGAAGTATTGCAGGTCACGGCAGAGAACTTTTGCGCTGACGGCAGCCATCGTGTTTAGGGCATTGGAGCCTCGAACGGTTACAAAGAGCGAGCCGTTTTTGCAAGAGAGGGAATGGTTGACGCCCAATTGAGCGAGGCGTCGTGCGTAGAGCGCCCGCAAATCCACGTCATATTCGGTTGAAACGATGCACCATGAAGGCATATGAAAAAACTCCTGTACATTATCGTATGAAACTTTCCAACTATTGTGTTCCGTTTTTTCTCGGAATATTATTTCCGATGCTGTACAAAATTATGGTATGGATATTTTGAAGATACTTTTGACGACAGTAATTTCTATTTTTATTTTGTTTGCGCTCACAAAGCTCATGGGCAACAAGCAGCTTTCGCAGCTTTCGCTGTTCGATTACGTTGTGGGCATAACGATAGGCTCAATTGCGGCAGAGCTTGCAACCGAGCTGGACACGCCTATAAATTCGGGCACGGCGCTGATAGCCTATGGGCTGATTGCGGTGCTTATCTCGTTTTTGACGAACAAGTCCATAGTGTGCAGGCGAATTTTTGCAGGCAGGCCCATACTTTTGATGGACGCCGGCAAGCTCTTTAAGAAGGGGTTTAAGAAGGCAAGGCTGGACTTGCATGAGTTCTTGGCTATGGCAAGGGTCAGCGGCTACTACAATATTAACACGGTGGAGACGGCGATAATGGAGACGAACGGGAACATCAGCTTTCTGCCCAAGTCGGTTTCAAGGCCCGTAACGACGCAGGACATGGCTATGAATCCGACACAGGAGCATATGCAAAGGAATCTAATCATGGACGGAAGGCTTATGGAGGAGAATATGAAGGCGGCAGGGGTTACGGCAAGATGGCTGTGCACCCAGCTCAAGGGGCTTGGGATTCGCTCTTTCCGTCAGGTGTTCTTGGCAACGCTCGACTACAACAACCTCTTGACCGTTTATCGAATGGACGCAAGCGAGTGATTAAAGGATTATAACCGACACACCCTTGCTCTTGGCGTAGGCTACGGTGGAGGCGGTGCCGCCTTGGGGTTTGGTGAGGTAGGCGATGCAGAGGGAGGAGTCGTCCACCATGCGGCGGTTGCGCACGTGCATACAGCCGCTGTAATAGGTGTTAGACAGTATCAAAAGTTCATCCGCCGCAGCATTGAGCCTTTCGTAAAGCAGCTTGTCGGCGGGGGCGAACTTATAGGCCTGCTCCTTGCAGGGGATGTAGACGGCGAGGCTTATATCGGGATGCTGCTTTTTCGCCTCGAGAA
Organism: Clostridia bacterium; assembly: GCA_030526995.1. Lineage (GTDB taxonomy): Bacteria > Bacillota > Clostridia > Christensenellales > CAG-138 > JAQUTY01. Next base: position 2,452 of record JAUNBP010000035.1, on the reverse strand, counting down.
TCAGCCGCTCGCAGAGCAAGTCAAAGCCCACAGCCCCGCCCGCTATAAAGCGGGTAAAGCCGTCGGCGTAGGCATTTTCTATCGCAGCCTTGGTTTTTTCGCTCAGAAGGGTCAGCTCCCTGCCCGCAGGCAAGCTGCGGTGGCCCGTAAAGCAGCAGCTTTTCAATCTATCTCTCCCTTGTCCATTGTAAGATGGTGAAGCTGTGAATACAGCGAGGCGTGCTCACCGTTTTTCAGCATCTCTATCCATTTTACGGCACGGTCAAGGGCGATGTCAAACAAATTATCAAAGGATTCCTGTCGAATTTGCGCAGGATTCCACGGCGCAGCCCAGCTTCGGTGCGCAAGGTTTCGGCAATCGTCGGCGTCCTCAAGGTTTACGGTCATAACAAAGCCCGCAAGGAAGTTTTTCTTTTTTATAAGGCGGTCAACCCTCTTTGCAAACCGCCGCTTTTTGCCGTTGGGGTCCCAAAGCAGTCGCTGTATGCGGAAAAACTTTTTGTTGCTGCGGGCATAGGCACGGGGCAGGTTTTTATAGTAGAGCTTTTCAATCATGGCAGCCACAAAGGCGTTTATCTTCTTTACGTCGGCATTGCGCTGCTTTTCGGCGGGCAGCCCTATCTCATCCCCGAATTCACGGTATAGCTGCATGTCAATCGTGACCTCAAAGCGGGAGTGGTCGAGCCCTCGGTGCTGCGATTCCACATAGGGATGGGCGGAGGCGTCGAGTGCAAGGTGGCAGAGCATACCGTAGATGTAGCTCTCGGTGTTCGGATGCTCATCGAGGCATTCGAGCATGGTTGAAAGCAGCTTGTCGCCCCGCTCACGATGCATGAGGTTGCCGATAATCTTTTGGTGATGGCGAAACAGCGGTGGGGGTAGACGGTCGAAAAAGAACATATCCGGCCCGACATTGCCCAAGTAAAAGTCGGCAGGGTCGCTAAGCTCAAAGGACAGTCTCTCTAATACTCTGCTGCCAAACAGCGTATGTGTAAGTAAATACGGCATGGAAAAATTATATCAGACTCCGCACCCTTGCGCAAGGAATCCGCCGCACCCAAATCGGCAAAATCCTCTAAAAAGTCAAATAAAGGGAAAAATTCTAAAAAAATCCTTAATTGGGCGGAATTAATTTATCTTTTTTGTTAACCTTTTGCAAAATCCGACACAAGGGCTTTTTTTCGTGATAAAATGGGTTCGTGTAAATTACGGAGGTGGCGCAAGCATGAAACAAATTAAAAAGAGAAGGAAGCACCTTAGGATAAACAATCCCGTGGGATTTTCCCTGTTCTGCATACTCTGTCTGGCTATACTTGCAGGGCTCGTCGTTGGCGTGTACTACCTCGTCGAATACGGCCCGGGCTTCTGTTCCGCCGTCGGGGAGTACATGGATGCGCAAAATGCCACACCCGAGCCTACGCCTACCGCAGAGCCGACCCTGCCGCCCACGACGGAGCCCGATGAGTCCTCCGAAAACACGCCCATAGTGGGCGAGGTCGAAACCCCAACGCCTATTGCCGCAACCGCCGTACCCGAAGATTATACCCCCGTGCCCGCCACAGCCGACCCCAATGCCCCGCTGTACGGCTTTACGATAGGCTTGGATCCGTTCCGAGACGCAAGCTCGAGGTACGAGGAAGAGATGGTCTACAACTTGGCGTTTGCGCTCAAGTTCAAAACCTACCTTGAGCAGAGGGGCGCAACCGTCGTGCTGACGAGGGAGGACAACGACAGGTCCTACTCCGACAGCGCAAGGGTTAGCGTAATCAACGATGCCGACTGCGACATCGCCCTGCGCATCCTCTGCAATCACTTGGATTCAAGGGGGACCGTGGGCTGCTATATCCAGGCGCTCTCCAAAAATGAGGATTCCGCAAGGATATTGGTCAACGCTTACATTGCCTCAACGGGACTGTCCACCCGCAAGGATGAGGGCTTTGAGGCCAAGAGCAACACCTTCTTGAGAAACACCGACTGCCCCGCCTTCACGCTGATAATCGGGCATTGGACTAACGCCGATGAGCGCGAAAAACTCAATGATGAGGCCTTCCAACAGCAGATGATGGAAGGGTTGTATAACGGATTGTTGGATATATTGACGTAGGGATTTATGACGTAATTTTATTTAAGGACGGGGGTACCGTCCTTTTCTTTACGGGAAGAAAAGGACCAAAAGAACCCGTAAAAGGGGAAGGGGTTTAATTTTAACATGAAGGTTGAGTGTCCCGATTTGCCATGGATGGATGGCAAATCGGGAGTTTTTATGGTTTATGGTTAGTTCGTGTTTTGAATTGGGAAGTTGGGGATTAGTTTTACGATGAGGCGGAGGATGGCTGCGGCGTCGGCGGAGTTGGGGATGTGGTCGTAGCGGGGGGTGACGTCGCCTTGGATGCAGCCGAGTTCGCTGATGTTGCTAAGGCCTACAACATAGCGGAGTATCAGCGAGGCGTCG
>JAUNBP010000034.1 GCA_030526995.1 Clostridia bacterium | reverse complement strand
CTGCCTTCGGCAGAGAAGTGCGCTTCGCGCGTGAAGTGTGCGGCAAAGCCGCACGATTCGGAACGAGAATGCGGAACACTTTGCTTCACTTTGCGCTGAAAGCGCAAAACTTCACTTCGTCGCAGGCGAAACTTCACGTCGGCGTAAGCCGACACTTCATTAAAAATGAAGCGCGCCTTACGGCGCATGAAGACGCTTCGCTAATGAAGAAATGAAGTGTGCTGCGGCACATAAGGGCAAATTTTATTTCATATCGAACGAAGTAAGATATTTCATGCCGAGCGGAGCGAGGTATTTCATATTGAGCGAAGCGAAATATTTCATTAAAAAAGATGCCTTCATAAATGCTACTGCTTTCAATGGAATTTGCCCCTTGCGGGTGTTTTTGTTTTGGTGCCGTTCGTACAAAACTTGTTCTAAAAGTCGGAATATATGGGGGTTTTCGGACTTTTTTGGGGGCGGGGTCGTTTAGGGATAAAACCTGTCAGACTGCGGGAAGATTCGGCAGCGCAGTTTACGCCGCCGAATGTTTTGCGCCACTGCGAACTTTTGGAAAAATCGAGCGGCGGAATTAACGTTTGTGGGGGTTTATGGTAAACTGTATTTGTGATTTAGGCGAAGTCAGCCAATCGTACCTACGTCCCTGTGATTGTTCGTCGAAAATATATTTTTATTTTTCGTCTGCAATTGCTGCTGAAAATTGTCTATATAGTGAAAAGACCTTTGGTGCGCTCTTTGGTTCTTGAAAATTGGGCGGGGTTTGATTTATATGCACCATCTTAAATCATTTTAGATGTGCAAATATTTCGGGAGATGGTTTTTACCCAGCTGTCTTAATCTCCCGAAGTTGCGGCGGCGATTTGCATTTCGTCGCCGCATTGTTTCAAAAACGATGTGTGGGGTCAAGGCTGGGGCAGTCGTATCTTCGTCCCTGTGATTTCGGAGGAATTTATGAGAAAATTGTTCTTTCGTTCCATGTTGCGCAGAAGGTTTATCTGTTCGTTATCACTTGTATTGCTGGCAGGCGCTACCGCTATGTTGGGTGTAAGCTCCTGTCTTTTTTATTCCGCTGCCTCGTTAAACCGAAACCTTACGGACAGCTATCAGGCGGTGCCGCTGATGGACGCCTCGTTCGGCTTGGCGGACAGCGAGCTTAAATCCGACATAAGCTGGTTTTCCTACGAGTACCCGCATTGCGAACAACTTTATACGGAGGTCTGTAAGGCCTTGGACGAAAATTCCCTGATTTCTCACGAGGATCGCAGGTTCTGCTTGGGTTATAGTGAAAACGCCCCCGCCCTGCGCTCCGTGCCGATTGTGGACGAGGATTTCGGCTTCATTCGCTTTGCCGGGATAGGCGAACACTTCAACGAAACCCCTTATCGGCAGATTGCAGTGGAAGTCACCCTCGTTAAAAAGGAGGTCATGGATTCGGGCGGCAATCCCCTGTCGGAGGACTATGAGGGCAACCTGAACCTTATAGGGGGTGACATCGAAGGCGAGACCGTCATTTTTGAGACGTCCTTTCTACCTACTTATCTGTACACCTTCGAGGTGAATGCAATCCTTGCGCAAAACAGCGAGCTGCCCATTGCTCCCTCTCAAATCTACGTAACCATTCCTAATGAGATGTTTGAGGCCGTGGAGCTTGAGGAGGGCTGCCGCTGCCTTTTATACGGAAATTGCACGGCTGCACAAACGGCGTACTTTACCATGAGCGGGGTTCTGACCGAGTTTTACCCGCAGGACGGCGAGGACGAGGTCTTTTTGATGAGCCTGGACTTGGAAGATGAGGCAAAAACCTCCGCCTTTATCGTTTTACCCGACGGCGCCGAGCTTGCATACGACAGCTTAGAGAGCTTTACAAAGAGCAGCAAACTTTCCTCCTCTGAGGCGCAGTGGTGGTACAATGCGGTTTTGAACTGCCGTGAAACCTCCAACGCCCTCTATGTCGTAACCACCGAAAACTCCGACAGGATATTGCCGTTCAACACGCAGACGATGTACATTATCGAGGGGAAAACGCTGACCTCCGACGATAAAAACGCCTGCCTTATAAGCGCAGAGCTTGCGATAGAGCGGGGCTTGAAATTGGGCGATACCCTTGAATTGAGCCTGCACGAAGCCGAGATAGTCTATGACGAAGTGATGTTCGACCCTGACGGGCTGCAAACATGGGCGATGACAAGCTGCGGAGCGGGCGAGACGGCTTCTGCAAGCTACGAAATAGTAGGCATATACAAGTCCTTGGGCTGGGCGGATTTCGACTATACGCAGTACTTTTCGCCCAACGCGGTCTTTGTCACGGCGTCTGACACGCCCGTTATCGGATCGGAAACCCCGCCGCATTTGCTGCCGCAGGTGCTTTGGGGCTACTATATAACCGACCCGAACGATGCCGAAAACTTAACCTCCACGCTGCCCGTTGGCATTGCAAGCCACGTCCTCGCCTTGGATCAGGGCTTTTCCTATGTAAAGTTTCAGCTTGCGGACTTGACGCAAAGCACGAGAAACATCCTTTTAATCTCGCTTGCAATCTGGGCGCTCGTTGTGGGGCTGTTCCTGTTTTTGAACATCGCTTTGCAAAGGCAGGGCATAGGCACGCTACGAAGTCTCGGTGCTTCCGCAAAATGGACGGGCGCAACGCTGCTTTCGCTGTGCATGATGTTGTGGCTCTGCTGTGCGCTGATAGGCGGGCTTGTCTGTGCCACATCCTACCAAAGCCTTGAAAACTCTGCTTTTTCCGAGATAGCCGAATCGAGCATGTACACCGATTCCGAGGAGGTAGAAAGCGCAACCTCCATAGAAAAAGCCGCCGTGACCGCCCTATCGGTTGTTTTGCAGGGCGCAATTTTTGCGGGCGCATCGTGGGCTACGGTGAAAGCCCTAACCCGAAAGAAACCCGTGGAGCTTTTAAGGAGGAACTGACATGGGCGCAATGTGGATAAAACACCGACTTTTAAGAACCCGCATATGGCTTGCTGTTTCGGCGCTGACAATAGTGCTTTCCATAGCGATGGGACTGCTTTTCAATGCGCTCGCATCGCAGCGGGAGAGGCTTTCGAAGTTGGAAAAGGAGTATCCCGTCTGGGTGCAGCTATCCGACGCTTCGGGCGCATATACCGACGGGCTGAACCTTCTGAACTCGCACGTTTGGAGATTCATCCGCGACGGGTATGCGGAGGAAAACGGTGTTTCAACGAGCGACTTTTTCACCCATGTGTGCTTAAAGCTGAGTAAAGAGGTGGAGATTACGATGCCTTCGGAAGAAATCTCGGAGCGCTTGCTGCTCGGCATAACGCAGAGGGAGTCGGTTCCCGCGCTGTCCGAGGACGGGGGCGCACGGATAGAGTTTTTCGAGGGCTATTCGTGGGAGGATTTTTCGGAGGATAAGGCGGTGTGCCTGCTGCCGAGCGACCTTATTCCGCTTGTGAGCGACGGGGCGATAGAGCTTTTGGTGGACGGAACGGCTCAGAGCTTTACGCAGATTGGCACGGTATATGGAATCTCGGACAGCATATGCGTGCCGTGGATATTCTTCGTCAATGCATATGAAAACGGAATCGAAACGAGCGAATCGCTCTCCGCCATCGTTGCCGACAACACGAGACTTTCGGAGATGAAGTCGAGTATGGAACGATTCTTCCCGCAGGGGACGTCTGTAGAGGCGTTGCGCAACCACAACTTTGCAATGACCGTGTTCGACGAGCCATACCTTCAAGCGCATCGGAGCGCCTCGCAGATGATAAGGCTTCTTCAATCATTGCAGCCCGTGTTTATGGTGTTTTGTTTAGGCGTGGGCCTGTTTGCGGGCGCAGTGCTGTTTAGGACGAGGCGGCGCGAATACGCACTTTTGCGCTCGGTAGGCATGAATAAGCCCCGTGCGCTTTTGCTGCTTTCGGCGGAGTATGTCATAGCCGCCCTAATAGGCGGTACCGTGGGCCTTATAGCCGCAATTTTCGTTCCGCAGCTTAAACAGAGCATGGTGCTGATCCCTGCGGTCATATTCTGCCTCTTGGCGGGAATCGCCCTTTCCCAGCTTATGATAATGAAAAAGAGCGCACTGTACGTGCTGCAAGCCAATGAGTAGGAGGAAAATTTTATGATTCTCGAACTAAATAACGTGACATATGAATATCGAACCAAGCTTCAAACCGTGAGGGCGGTGAACGGCGTGAGCTTCGGCTTTGAGGAGGGGAAGTTCTATGCCATAATCGGCAAGTCGGGCAGCGGCAAGACCACGCTGCTTTCGCTGATGGCAGGGCTGGATCTGCCCACCTCGGGCGAAATACTGTATTCGGGCAAGCCCATGAAGGCAATCGACACCGACGAATACCGCAGGGAACACGCCTCGGTCGTCTATCAAAGTTACAATCTGTTTTTGAAGATGACGGTTTTGGAAAACGCCATGGTGCCGCTGCTTTTGAAAAAAGTCGAAAAAGGCGAGGCACGGTCCCGTGCCGCCGCCTGCCTTAGGGATGTCGATCTTGCTGAGGACAAGTTTTTGCGCTATCCGAACATGCTATCCGGCGGCGAACAGCAGCGGGTCGCAATCGCAAGAAGCCTTGCAGGAGGTCAGCGCATCATGCTTGCCGACGAACCTACAGGCAACCTCGACAGTGAAAACGGCAAGAACGTCATCGAGATTTTGAAGCGCCTCGCGCACGAAAAGAATATGCTCGTGATAGTGGTCACCCACGACGCCGAGGTGTCCTCACAGGCGGATATTGCGCTTAGAATGTCGGACGGAAAGTTAAGCGTACATGGAAGCGAAAAGGTATGATTTACGAATTGGGATGAAGGGTGATGTGATGGCGGGTAATCAAAGGCGGTTGGTTCTTTGGTTCTTGAAAATTGGGCGGGGTTTTAGTTGTATGCACCATCTTAAATCATTTTAGATGTGCAAATATTTCGGGAGATGGTTTTTACCCGGCTGTCTTAATCTCCCGAAGTTGCGGCGGCGATTTGCATTTCGTCGCCGCTTTGTTTCAAAACGAGGTGTGGGGTCAAGGCCGGGGCCATCACACCTTCGTTCCCGTGATTGGTGTTGATGACTCTTTATTGACAAGTCCCGTCTTATCTCTTAAAATTAGAATAGGAAATACCGATATGAAAGGTGGGCATACTCATGGCGGTAAAGCATAAAAAGGATTGTGAAAAGTCTTTTTTATAACTTGCTTGTGGTGGGCATGGTCATAATTGCCTTAATCGGCTCGGTTGTGTATCAGGATCTGTCGAGGGTCGGAGCTTTGGTTGCCCTTTGCGCAGCCTCATTGGCCGCTGTTGCGTTGGTGAGTTATTCAATAGGCAAAGAATGGAACAATGTGTTTGTTTCCGCCGTAATTCACCTGTCGAATTTTGCTCTGTGCGGAGCGAGGTTTTATGGTGCCTTGGGGCAGCATGGGCTGTGGGATCTGCCAATCGTTGCCGCTTGGGTTGTATTGCCGTTTATCATCGTCGGGATTTCCGTATTCGGGATTGTTTTATATTTTCTTCGGAGAAGAGCGAACGCATAAACGCTTTCGCGACCGCCAAAACCGCTCCCCTGCCCTGCATTACAGCCTATGAAAGAAGGAGGTCGGCTCGGATGATGAAAAAGAAGCATATTTGGGCAATAGTCCTTGGTGCGGTTGCCCTGTCTGTAATCATTGCGGCGGTTGTTTGGTTCAGCCTACCCTGTTATGAGTTTAATGACGGAATCATCACGATAGACGGGAATGATTATGCCTTTACAAGCGGGTACAGCGAGGTGGCCCTTGACAAGTGCATAGGAAGGACGGCGGACGGGGATAGAATATTTGCGTTGGAGAACGACGACGGCAAATTCCTTGCAATTAAGGCTCCGTGGTGGGAGCTGCCCTATAACCTTCTTTGCAACACTGCCGTCACCCCGCCGCAGATAACAAAGGAGGAAACAGGGCGGCTTGAAATCAACGGAGAAGCGATGGATGCGGCGGTTGCCGACGCCCTGATAGAGATGTACAACACGCAGGGCGACAGCGCACGAGTATATACGGGAGATATGGGGGTTTTGACGCATATCGCAAGCGTAGATGTGTACTTCAAGGACTATCCTCAGGTCTATTCGACGATGACGATATACGAGTGTTCCACCGGTATGTTTGTAAGCACGAAAAACGGCGATTATGTTTTAATAGACGATAGTCTCGTTTTGAATGCGTTGGGGGATATCTAATCACGGCAATCACGGTGGCGGAGTTGTGATTGATATGATGAAAAGGCCGAGGGCTGAGGTGAGGTAGCGTGAATTCGAATAAGCTCAATCTTTTTTTCAAGGCATGTTGGCCGATTTGGCCGAAGAAACAGCGATATTTCATCATTCCGATGGTGATTGTCACCTTTGTCATGCTAACTGTTTCGCTGATTACTCCCTCGGTTGAAGAAAGGGCTGTGCAAAGCCGAACCGTTCCCGTCAATATATCCTACGCCGGCCTTGTGGTTGAGGACGAAGTCTGGCCTCGTTACGTGCATTATGACGGCTTTCTTTCGGTTAACGGTTGCGCAGTATTGTACTCGAATCAGGGGTATATGATCGTCCTAAAGGAAGGCAAGGCGGAAATTTTTCTCTATGCCGACACGGACAACTTCGGCACGCAGGAAGGGCTGTTGGCATCCGTAATAGAAGGCGAGTTGCGGCTGTATGATGAAAACGGTATGCTTGTAAAAACCTTGGAGCATGACGGGCGAATCTACAACCGACCCTATCCCGATACGCTTAGCACGGGCGACGGTGAATAAAGCATAAAGCGCGGAAGCATTGTCGAAAGCGTAAAATACACCCATGACGGGAAAACCACGACGGTCTGCTGGAAAATCGCCTTTGAAACGCATCCGCTTCGCATTGTATCGTATCTGTTTGGAGCTGCCTTTTTTGCAATGATAATGGTATATGTGCTAAAAAATATCGGGCCAAAAATCGAGCTTTCCAAAGAACTTTTCGGTGGCAAAAGGTCTTGATAAGCAAAAGTTCTTGGTTATAAGCAAGGCAATTCACCTCTTCCCCGCCCCTCGTCTTAGGGGATATGTTGAATTGTGGCAGCGGAAATATTAAGTTGTAAACGAAACGTGGGGCACATGGCAGGATTTCATTAAAGCTGCTCCCCCTGTGATTGTTCGTTGAAAATATATTTTTATTTTTCGTCTGCAATTGCTGCTGAAAAATGTCTATATAGTGAAAAGACTGTTAGTGCGCCCTTTGATTCTCGAAAAATTGGGCGAGGTTTGATTAATATGCATCATCTTAAAATCAGTTTTTAGATGTGCAAATATTTCGGGAGATGGTTTTTACCGGCTGTCTTAATCTCCCGAAGTTGCGGCGGCGATTTACATTTCGCCGCCGCTTTATTTCAAAAATGATGCATATGGCAGGGCAATCATGCTCCATCCCCGTGATTTACGTAGTTATAATTAACTACAGCTTTTTTTCGAGCATAATGAAGTCCCCATTTCTCCATTTCTCTGCAAAGCCACATTCCAAAAAGAGCTTGATTGCCGAGTTATCCGATGCGATATTGTCGCAGATTGCGGAGATGCCTTGCTTCCTCGCTTCATCGAGAAGGAGCAAAAGCCCCTCCCTGCCAAAGCCCCGCCCTCTGAAACTATGCTTGATTATCACATTGCAGATGTAGCACTGAAATCCGTCGTCGAAGTGGAACGCAATTTCACCGATAAAGTTCTTATCCTCCGTTGAATACAGATACCTGTAAAAACGCCTGTCGGGATTTACTATCCAAGCATCATACCAGCCCTTCCAACGCTCAACGGGAAAGTCGATTGTCCCTCCCCATTTTGCGTTGTATGCCATGGTCTTTTCGTCGGAAAGAAGTTCCTGCCTGAAATTGAGCTCTTCGTACTTTGGTTTTATCTGTTTAAGCATACCACATTATAGATTTATGCGCTGGTAATGTCAAGCAATGCCGGCGCCGTTTCGGTGTCTGTGCGATATAGCCAATGGAAGCAACGGCATTAAAAAGTTGACAAAACGCGGGGTTTTGATATGATAGTAAAGCAGAGTCGCAACGGGCTTAAAAAAAACAAACAGCCCCTTGCTTATGAGGAGTTGTAGTGATTAGGAAGATTGATTCGTTTGATAAATATATTGAATTTATCAATTATGTGACGGAAGATTCCTGTTTTACCGACCCGCATTATATGTATAACAGTGACAATCTGTTTAATGCATTGAAAAAGAAGGATCACGCGGCCTTCGTGGTTACAGATGATAATAGAATTGCCGGGCTTTTTGTGTGGCTCATTGTTCCCGAAAACCGCTATATAGAGATGATAACCGGTCTTTCAAAAGAAGAGCGAGCTTATTTTGAGATGCTTGCATACCTTGAAAATCGTTATCGCGATTATCAAATGGACTTTGTTTTTAATCCGAAGAATAGAGCCCTGCGAGCTTGCTTGATGACCAAAAGAGCCGAGTTTGAAACCGAGCAACAAAGGATGATTTGGGTTAAGGACAAACAGGTCGGAAGCAACTTTGAAATAAGACTGTTTCAACCGAAGTATACAGAGCAGTATTTAGAAATCCACAACAAAGAGACATATTGGACAGGCGAAAGAGTATTGAACGCTCCGGATAGGTTCAGAGTGTTTCTGGCACTAGATAATAATACAATTATCGGGTATTTGGACGTAACATTCTGCTATGACGATAACGAGCCATATGGACTGTTTGTAAAAGAGGGCTATGAGAACATGGGGGTTGAACAATCTTTGCTCTCAGAAGCAATTCGATTAAATAAACCGCAAAGAATGACCGCTTTCGTTAATGCCACCGACCCAAAAGCAATAGCATTGTTCGAGTCGGTGGGTTTTGAAACTTTGAACGGACAGAATAGCGTGTATGCGTCCTACAGATCGGGATTATAATTGGCGGGGATTTAGCTTTTAATACCAGTCGTGCTTTTCGTTGCGGTCGAGGGCTTTGGTTATGCGCTTTGCCTTGACGGACTTATCAACACTAAAGGCTCCAATCTCTGTTTTAAGCCGCTGTATCCCGCTTATAAGATTGAACTTAGGCTTGTTTGGAAGAAGAACCAAGTCTTTTCCAAGGCTGCCGAAAAGTTCCTTGCGCAGGTGCGGGCGGTGTGTGAGAGTATGCAAAGCAAGGGGACTGCTTTCGATTAAGGGCTTGGGATTCGTCTGTGTGGGTGTTGGTTGAGGGGTTTGGATTTTATTATAAAAGAGCCTACCCCATTGAGGGGCGGCTCCTTTTTTATGCTTTTTGGTTGTGCCTTGGGCTTGGTTTTTAGGCTTATTTGCGGTATCCGCACTTCGGGCAGACGCCGTTTTCCATTGCGATTCCGCACAGGGGGCAGCGGTCCATGCTGCCTTGGGGCTTGAACTCGGATGAGGCTGCGTTTACACCGCTGGTGAAGGTGATTTTTGCAATGTTCAGCTTGTCCTTAAGTAAATCGTAGACAATCTTAATCATGCCCTCGACCGTCATGGTTTCCTTGGTGACTACAAGCCTGCAGGACGGATAGGCGGTTGCAAGCTCGGTCTTGAAGGCCGGGCCAATCATCTCGTTGTTCGGGGCGCCGTCCTTGATGCCCTGTGCCTCATAAACGCTGAGCACGGCGGGCAGAAGCGGGTCGTCCTCCCTCAAAATCAAGGCATGGTCAAAGTTCTTTAAGAGTCCCCATGCGGTCTTTTGAATCTCGTTGCAGGGAAATACCATGTTGACTCCCTCGTTGATGGTGTCCTCCACCTCAATCGTCAGAACTCCCGTATGTCCGTGCAGATACTGCGCCTCGCCCTTGAATCCGTAGAATCGATGTGCGTATTGCAAATCAAATGTTGTAATGCTTCTCATAATTTTTCTCCTTCTGTTTATTTATATTTACGGGGGAATGCCTGCTCCCGTATGCGCCCTTGTCAGAGGTCCTAACCTTGCCTCACGTCTCCGTGCAGTTTGAACAGAGACCCTCGAAAATTGTGCGGTGACGCTCGACCTTGAATCCGGATTTTTCAAACAAAAGCCCGTCCAACTCGTGCCTGTACTCGATTGGAACATCGCAGACTGCCCCGCATTTTTGGCATACCATGTGATAGTGGTAGTCCAAGCGGCTGTCGAACCTCCCTGCCCCGGGAACCTTTACGTGCAAGAGCTTTCCCGTTTCGGACAGCTGCTCAAGGTTTCTGTACACCGTTCCTCGGCTGATGCGCTTGTCGATGTTGCGCACCTCCAGATAAATTTGGTCGGCGGTGGGATGATCGCAGTGCGCCTGCGCAACCGCAAGCACCAACTTCTTCTGCCTCGTCATCCTCCTCTGCGCTTCAAATTGCTCTTCCATAGCTTTCCTCTCCCGAAAATAAATAGTATTAGGACTCAATCTCAATTATAGAGAAGGGTTTGAGGTTTGTCAAGGGTTTTTTTGATATATTTTTTCAAGAGTTGAATTTGTTATAGGGGTGGAATGGGATTTATGGGGTAAGGGATTTTTGCTTTTGCTAATTTGGGGATGTTGAAAAGCCTGCATCCGAAGGAATACGGGGATTGTTTTGTTTTTTGCCGAGATGCTAACCGTAGTTTGCACTGTGGTCGGCGGGCGGATGATATCCGCCCCTACACAAGGTAACGGCGATATTGCGTTCGAATATTTTACGGGCACAATAGGACGATATCCTCCCCTACGGGAGGTGACGGCTCTAAAGGTCAATCCGTTTTGGCGTATGCCCCAAGGGCACTTTGTCGCGACTTCGTTGCTTGGGCGCACCCGCTGCCGACCGGAATGTGGTCAAGGGGAGCGACCCTTGAGAACCGCAAAAGGCTTTTTTGATAGGGTGAAACCCCGCATCCGAAGGAATACGGGGTCTGTTGCTGCTTTTTAGGGACGGGTTGGGGTTATTTTAGGGCCTTGCACTTCATGTTGCGCTCGGTTAGGAGGGTGGATGCCTCTTTGCAGAGTTTTATTGCGCTTTCGATATCGCCGCTCTTTTGGCAGTCACGGGCACGGTTGACCGCAAGCTGGATGTCCTTTTCGAGCTCGAACAGCGCCTCGCTGCTCATTGGGTCGCTGAAGCGCACGTCCTCCGAAAATTGCTTGAAGACTTCCTTCGCTTTGGGGTCTTGGCAGGCGTTTGAGAGCATTTCGGCGTCAATCTGCAGCAGTCGGATGAAGGCGGTCTTGTCGGTCGTCTTTATTTGCATTTCGTCGATGGTCTGCTTGGCGATTATGCAGGAAATTGCGAACAAGAGGTACACTCCCAAGGGTATTATCTGTGCTGCGAACACCCAGCCCCATTCGATTGGAGAGCTTAGCAGGCAGTCAAGCACGATGAACACGGTGGATATTGCGAACTCTACGATTACATATATCGTGGTGTGGCGTATCAGCGGATAGCCGAACAGCCAGTCCTTAAGCTCCATCTTGCGCTTGGCGAGGATGACGGAGGCTGTTGCAATGCAGCCGAATGCCGCAAGCATGAACACCCACGACAGCCAAAAAGCTGCGCCGTGACCCTTAAAGCCACATATTGCAAACAGCACGGCATTGTAGACAACGAATGCGATTATGAGGGCTATGCCCGCAAGGGTGCTTTTCTTGGTACGATTCATAGGTCTCTCCTCCTTTTAAGGTCTTTTTGTGCCGCATTCGGGGCAGCACTTTGTGATAAGTGACTTGGCTCCGCATTCAGGGCAGTTCCAAGTCTCGCCGCCCGCAGGTCTTTTTGTGCCGCATTCGGGGCAGCACTTTGAGGTCAACGACTTGGCACCGCATTCGGGGCAGTTCCAAGTTTCGCCTGTTTCGGGTCTTTTTGCGCCGCATTCGGGGCAGAAGCGGGAGGTGATTCCCCTTGCGCCGCAAACGGAGCAGATCCAGCCCTCGGTGGGTGCGGGCTTGGGCTTGCCGCATTCGGGGCAGAACTTGGATGAAATTCCCCGCTCCCCGCAGGAGCAGTTCCAGCCCTCGGACAGGGGAGCTGCGGGAGGAGTTGTAGGTGCAATGGGTGCGGGCTGGGTCGGGATGCCGCCCAAGCCCGATGCAAAATTGAGCTTGTCCGACATGACGCCTGCCGCCTTCATGCCTGCTACGATGCCGACGATATCCGAAACGATGCCGCTTCCGCTGCCACCGCCGCCCTCGGAGCCGCCCATGTTGCCGATACCCTCGGCGTACGCCTTTTGCACCTCGGCTTCGAGCACATCCTTTTGCGTATAGCCCTTTTCGCGCATGACCTGTGCCTCGGCAAAGCCCGTGACACGCAGCTCCTCCGCTCCTACCTGAGCCCTAATAATGTCTCGCTCCGCCTTGCGCTTTTCGACCTCGGTCATAGTGGTCTGCTTTTCAAGCTCGACGGTGCGCTTTGCCTGTTCCTCGGCGGTGCCGACGTCGGCTTGCACCTCAATCACCTTCTTGCGGAGCCTGACCTCGTGCAGGGCGCGAATCTCGCGGAAGTTGCGATCCTTTTCGTCGGGCAGCAGCACCGTGGTAATATAGAATTGCGGAATATCCAACCCGTACTCCGAAAAGCCCGGCAGGATGTTTTGACGCAGGGTTTCCGACAGCTCCAAGAGGTGAATATCGACCTCTAAAATGTCAATCTTGTTTTGAATGATGGACTGTGCGAGGTTCGCCTTTACGGTCGTGGATATCAGCGGCCTAAAGCAGCTTCGGAGCGACTTTGAAAACTCGTCTTGGTCGTCCCACGCTATGCCTCGCATCGTGCCTACGAGCTTTATAAGCAGCTTGCGGGAGTCCTCGACCATAAGGTTCATCTCGCCGGATGCGCCGATTTCGAGCGGCACGCCGTATTCGGGGTCGAGGAAGCGCACCTGCGAATCGGTGCCCCACTTCAGCGACATCTGAACAGTCTTGTTTATGAAGTAGACCTCGGCGTGGAAGGGGGTGCTCTTGCCGGTGGGCAGGGTGTAGATCTTCTTTAGGAACGGCAGGTTCTCGGTTTCGAGGGTGTGCCTGCCGGGGCCGAAGGTGTCGAGCGCCTCGCCGTTGAGGAAGAATATCGCCTCCTGCGACTCGTGCACTATCAGCTGACTGCCGAGGTTAAAGTCCTCTATCGGGTGCTTCCAAACGAAGGTCGAGTTGTCGCCCTCGTATTTTATGATGCTGACGCCGGTGTCGGTTACGAGCTTTGCCTTTGCAAGCTCGGCGATAACGTCGATGCTCTTGTCGCAGATAGGACAGGTAGCGAGGGGCTTGGTGCTGTCAATCTCAATCTCACATTCGCATTGCGGACAGGATATTTTCGCTATCTTGTACTTGGTCGTGGCTGACAGCGCCGCCGCCGACTTCCCGCAAATCGGGCATTTCATGCCCTTAATCTTCGCCTGATCACAGACGTACACGTTCCCGCACGAGGGGCAGAGCTTGGAGATAAGGCGGGACGCCTTAACGTCTATCTCCTCGCCGCAGGTTCCGCACTTGATCGCCTTCTTCGCTAAAATGAAGGTCGATGCTCTGTTGTGACTGCCGCATCTCGGGCAGACAATGTTGAACTTTGCCATACTTTTTTCCTCCTATTGTAATCTTTTTTAGTTTAAATCTGTCGGCGGGAGCTTGATGTTCGTCCAGCCGGAAACGTTGCATTGACCGTTGTCATTATCCCCAGCAGCAACAACAGTGCCGTCGGATTTTAGACCTACGGTGTGATACCAACCCGCCGCAACAGCCACAATATCCGACCAGTTGGAAACGTTGCATTTGCCACTGTCATTATCTCCCACAGCTACCACTGTACCGTCGGATTTTAGACCTACAGTATGATATTCTCCCGCTGCAATTGCTACGATGTCTTTCCAGTTGGAAACTTCGCATTGATCGTAATAATTGTACCCAACAGCAACCACGGTGCCATCGAATTTTAGCCCTATGGTATGCTTATATCCCGCTGCAATTGCTACAATATCCGTCCACTCGGAAACGTTGCATTGACCATTGCCGTTATAACCCACTGCAACTACGGTGCCGTCGGATTTTAGGGCTACGGTGTGCTGCCATCCCGCTGCAATTGCCACTATGTCTGTCCAGTCGGAAACATCGCATTGTCCGTCCTCATTCTCCCCAACGGCAACCACTGTCCCGTCGGATTTTAGGACTACGGTGTAATTCCATCCCGCTGCAATTGCTACAATGTCTTTCCAGTTGGAAACTTCGCATTGATCGTAATAATTGTTCCCAACAGCAACCACGGTGCCGTCGGATTTTAGCCCTACGGTGTGCCAATTTCCCGCTGCAATTGCTACAATGTCTTTCCGGTAGGGAACGTTGCATTCACCATATAAGTTAGAACCTATGGCGACCACGGTACCATCGGATTTTAGACCTACGGTGTGATATAATCCCGCTGCAACAGAAAACCGCACGCCGCATTTATAGAAAAGAGAGTCCGCTCGTTCCTTGGCGTCGCTGTAATCGCCTGCACGAGAGAACGCCATTGCTGCTTTCAAATAGTTTTTTTCAGCCAACTGTGTTTCAGCCAGCCGGTAGTGTATAATTGACGCTCGTTCCTCGGCGTCGCTGTATTTACCCGCCTGTTCAAACGCAGCTGCGGCTTCTTCATATCTCCCTTCCGCGAGCAGCTTTTCGGCGGTGCTGTAGTTTATTGCGGGAAGGATTACCGTAAACAGCAGGATTACAAGCGTGGCTATTGTTAAAAGCGACACGGTGACTATAATCTTTGTGCGCCTTCTTTTCTTGGCTCTCTCCGCCTCGAGAGCGTTTAGCGCCTCTATTCGGGCGGCACAGGCGTTGGCTCGCTCGTCGGCGTCCTTCCAGCCGGGGATGCTTTTGTATATATCGATTGCTTGTTGTAGATGCTTTACCCTGTTACTCCTCTCATTTTGCCGAGCGTCCACATAAATCCCGTCCTTGCGCTGTGCTTCCAGACCCTCAATCCGCGCCTCGCAAATCCCTATCCGCTCGTCCGCGTCCTTCCAAGCGGGAATAGTTTTGTAGGTGTCGATTGCCTGTTGCAGGGAGTCCACGGTATCTTCCTGCTCGAACTTTAGAGCTTCAACATAGATTTCATTATTCTCTGCAGCTTCGCTGTAGCGCGTAAGCTCCTCTTTCAGCCTTTCATCACCGAAGCGCATGGCCTTTTGGAAGTTGTTTCGATCCTCGAATGGGCTTTGGAGGTTTTGCAACTCCTCGCGCCGCGGCAGCTTTAGCTCCGCAAGCAGCTTGCCCACATACGCCTCGGCGTTCTCGGGGTCGAGGTCGAGGGCTTTTTCACAGTATTCGTTTGCGGACTTCCAATCGCCGTCCTCCAAGAATATAAACGCGCGTTTTAGTAGCGGTCTTGCGTCCGCGCCGCCGCTTACTGTCACGGGTTCCTTTGCGACCGCGGCGGGGGCGTCCTTGGCAAGCACCTTTTTAATGCCGCGGATAAGGTCTTGGATAAAGCCAATCTTGCTCATGTCGTAGGACTGCAGCACCGACAACGCCTCGGGCAGGTCGTAGGGGTCCATATCCTTGTAGCAGGGGAGGAGCAGCTTGCTCCTGTCCTTTTTCATCATGGAAAGGAAACGGCTCCACTCGTTCTTGACCCAAATGGCGTTAAAGTGTTCCTGCTTTGTCCCGATTACGACCATAACGCGGGCGGAGTTTAACGCGGCGAATATATAGGGTTCGTACTCCGTGCCCGCCTTTTCCTCCATGGTAATGCGGGAGTAGAACACTCGGTAGCCCTCCTCGGTAAGACGGTAGTAAACGTCCTGCGCCATTAAAGAATCCCTCGTGCGCTGCTTGTTGTCGTCCGACTCCTTGTAGCAGATGAACACATCGAACGGCTCCTCGTTCTGCGAGATGGCGAGGATGCCCTTTTGCACCTCGGCAATCTTCGCTGCGTCCCTCATGTATTGGCGGCGGGTCAGCCCGTCCGAATGCTCGACGGCTGCAAGGTAATCCACATCCTGCAAAAATGACTCAAAGCTCATCCTGTGACAGGTCGGCAGCCACTCGAAGGTTGCGGGATCCTCCACATACTCGATTCCGAACCTGCAAAGCGCGCAACACCAATGCGCCTCGGCGTCGTTGTCGTCCTCCTGCACGATGCGCTCATATGCCGCAAGCGCCTTGTCAAACTCCCCGTTCCTGCGAAAATGATTCCCGCGGTTGAACGCCGCAAGCCTCATCTCGTCGTCGATCTTCGGCAGCGTCTGCATGGTTCCGCAATACTCGCAAGCCCCGTAAGTCTTGTCCGCCGACAGCTCCATATCCCCACCGCAAATCTTACACTTCAAAAATGCCATCTTCATTCCTCCAATCCTTTTATCTCAAGCAGCGAACCCCCGCTGCACTAATCCACTGTTGGGGGCACTTTAATGTCAGTCCATTTGGAAACACGGGATAGATTGTCTTTCTTCCAACCCACAGAAACCACAGTTCCGTCAGATTTTAGACCTATGGTTCGAGTCACTCCCGCTGCAATGGCTACGATACCTTGCCAGTCGGAAACATTGCATGGACCACCATAGTTATTTCCCACAGCAACCACAGTGCCGTCGGATTTTAGACCAACGGTGTGTCTTTCTCCCGCTGAAATGGCCACTATGTCACGCCATCCGGAAATATTGCATTGTCCGTCCGCATTCTCCCCAACCGCAACCACTGTTCCGTCAGATTTTAGACCCACTGTGTGATCTCCTCCCGCTGCAATCGCTACGATGTTTGTCCCCAGATTCATGCGTTGACCATAATCATTCCTTCCAACAGCAACCGTTGTGCCATCGGTTTTTAGACCAACGGTGTGCCAGCTCCCTGCTGCAATGGCTACAATGTCGGTCCACTCGGAAACGTTGCATTGACCGAAACCGTTCAATCCAACAGCGACAACAGTGCCGTCGGATTTTAGACCTACGGTGTGCTTCCCTCCTGCTGCAATAGTCACGATGTCCGTCCAGTCGGAAACTTTACATTGACCATATTTGTTATTTCCTGTTGCGACTACTGTACCATCGGATTTCAGACCAAAGGCACAGTCATAGTATTCATCGTAACTCCAACCCACTACAACTGCTACTATATCTCGCCATTTAGAAACATTCCAAATGCCTGCAAGATAACTCCCAGTGACTACCACAGTGCCGTCGGACTTCAGGCATACGGCGTGATAATATCCTGTAGCAATACTATGGCGAGACCCGTTTGTCGCTAACACATTTGCCGCACAGTTTTTATAACCGGCTTGGAACAATGCTATGGCGTTAATTCCGCAGTATGGCTTGTTAGCCTTACTTATTCCATTAATTAGAAGGTTTATTTTTTGGGGAAACAGCCTTCTTTCTTCCGTATTGCAGGAGCTCAACACCGCAATGGAATTGGCAAATTGCTTTTGAAAGAATTTTGCGTCTGCCGGTTGCTCTCTCCCCATCTTCTCTATAGATTGCGAAAGCTCTGCTATTCTTTGGTTTTTTGCATTTAAGAGCTGGGCGTTATCCATAAACCTCAAATAGTTTTCTACAGTCTGAAAAGAAGCGTTGATTAGTGCTCTGCGTTTCTCTGCTTTGTCTGTGAATGTCCTTTCCGCAGCCTCGTTGTAGCCCGCAAGCTCCCCTTTCACCTTTTCATCGCCGAAGCGCATAGCCTTTTGGAAGTTGTTTCGATCCTCGAATGGGCTTTGGAGGTTCTGCAGCTCCTCGCGCCGTGGCAGCTTTAGCTCTGCAAGCAGCTTGCCCACGTATGCCTCGGCGTTTTCGGGGTCGAGGTCGAGGGCTTTTTCGCAGTATTCGTTTGCGGACTTCCAGTCGCCGTCCTCCAAGAATATAAACGCGCGCTTTAGAAGCGGCCTTGCGTCCGCGCCGCCGCTTACAACTACGGGTTCCTTGGCGGCGGGGCTGCCCGCGGGCTGATTTTTCGGAATCAGCCTTTCGATGTTCTCGACAAGGCTTCCAAAGAAGGTGACTTCGCCCATGTTCAGGGCCTGCATACTGCGCAGCTCCTTGGGAATATCGTAGGCGTCCAAGTCCTTGTAGCAGGTTATAAGGGACTTATTCTTGCCCGACGCCATCATCGAGAGGAACCTGCTCCACTCGTTCTTGACCCAAACGCTGTCGAAGTATTCAAACTTCGTGCCTATGGTGAGCATGACCCTTGCGCTTGAGAGGGCGGCGTAAATGTAGGGCTCGTAATTCGTACTTGCGAGCGAGCGGAGGGTGACGCGGCTGAAGAACACCCTGTAACCCCTTCGGGTCAGCTCGGTGTAGACGTCCTGCGCTATTGCACTGTCATCGGTACGCTGCTTGGAAACGTCGTCGGTTTCCTTGTAGCAGATGAAGATATCGTAGGGCTTTTCGTCCGCAACGACGTTCAAAATCTCCTTTTGAAGGCGGTCAATCTCCTTCGCCTGCTCACGGTACAGGGGACGGGCAAAGACGTCGGCGTTTTCGTAAGCCTGCTCGAAGTCCTCGTCGTCCATTATCGAAAACGGGTTCGTGCGGTGACAGGTCGGAACCTTTGCCCCGCTGTTCGGGTCGTCCACGTACTCGATGCCGTACTTGCAAAGGCACAGCCCCCAATAAGCCTCCGCCTCGTCGGGGAAGGAGGCGACTATGCTCTCGTAGATGCCGCTCGCCTTGTCAAACTCGTTCTCCCTGCGCAGCTTGTCGGCACGGTTGATAAGCGCCGCCTTCTTCTCGTCGTCCGCCCTCGCCACCGTCTGCTTTAAGCCGCAATACTCGCACTCAACGATGGAACTGCCCTCAACGGCGTTCAGCAACCCGCCACACGCCTTACACCTGAATGTCACCATAACTACCTCCTCAAAATGCTTTGTTTTCTAAAATATTTAGGGCAACAAGCGCCGCCCGTGTCTTACTGTTTTCGCCAAAAAAGGCGACCATAGCCATGAAGGTCACCCATGTCATCTGCTGTTTGCCGGTTTCAATCAAAGAACAGGTCTGCCGAGAAACGCCGATTGCCCGTGCGAGGTCCGCCTGCGAAATGCGAAGCATGGCACGCAGCACAGGCAGCTCTTCGGTCAATCTGTTTATTTTTTCAGCCCTGCCTTCCTCGGAAATGTTCATCCTTTTCCCCCTGAAAATTCGCTTATCAATAAGTTACGACATCTTTTATTTGATTATATAAAATGTACCTGATTCTGTCAAGATGTAAAATGTTTTTTTGGGGATTATTGTTTAGGGGGAGATTGTGGGCGGCGGGCGCATGGCATCGGCCCCTACGGGGGATTTGTAATGAATAATGTATAATGAAGGATGAAGAACGAATAATTTATATATGTATTGCGGGGAGATTAGAGGGGATATGAAAAAGCAGCCGATTGGGCTGCTTTTGGTGCCTCAGAGTGGACTTGAACCACCGACACAGGGATTTTCAGTCCCTTGCTC
>JAUNBP010000033.1 GCA_030526995.1 Clostridia bacterium | reverse complement strand
CGAGCCCACCTTTACGCCCACGCCCTCGCCCACGCCCGACACGGACAAGGCGCAGCAGCTCTGCGATTATGCGCTTACGCTCTTGGGTCAGCCCTATGTGCGGGGCGGCGACAACCTCGACGAGGACGGCGGCTTCGACCCCGGCGGCTTTGTGTACCACTGCCTCAACTATGTGGGCGAGTCCGTTTCGAGAAGAACCTCGGCGGGCTATTCCGAGGTGGAGTCGTGGACCCTTATCGAGTCCATTTCGGAGCTTGCGCCCGGCGATTTGCTGTTCTTTATGACCGGCACGAACACCGAGATAAACTGCGTGTGCATATACTTGGGCGACGACAGGATGATATACCCCTCCTCGAGCGAACTCGAGGTGATAACGACCCGCCTCTCCTCCGATTATTGGACGAACGGCTTTGTGCTTGCTCGCCGTGTGTTCTGATTGCATTTTAGGAATAAGTCTGTTATACTTGCGCTATGAAGTACATAGATGAAACAACATGGGAGCGCAGGGATATATCCGCCCTGTTCTCCAACATAGCAATCCCCTTTTACTCGGTGACAACCCCCGTGGACGTCACCGCCCTCTACCGTTACTGCAAGCGGCATTCCCTCTCGTTCTATCACGGAATGATGTACTGCGTGCTTTCCGCCTGCAATGCGGTTCCCGCCTTTTTGTACAAGCTGCGAAAGGACGGCGTTGTAAAGCACGACTATCTCTCGCCCTCGTTCACCTATCCGCGGGAAAACGATTCCTTTGGCATAGTCAACGTCGAATGGCAGGACGGGGAGGATATGGCCTCTTTCTGCCAAAGGTGCAAGCGGGCTCAGGACGCCGCCCTGCTCCTGCCGCCCATCCCCTCCGATGAGGAGGAGGCTCGGGATGATTTTGTGTACATCTCGTGCATCCCGTGGTTTACGGTAACGCACGTCACGCAGGAGATGAGCTTGGATATAAACGAGTCTATCCCTCGGCTGCTCTGGGACAAAATGGTGGAAAAGGACGAAAGACGACAGCTCTCGCTCATAATTCAGGTCAACCACCGCCTCATAGACGGCAAGCACATCCACCTGTTTTTACAGGAGCTGAATGCAACCTTTTTGAAATTGGAGGAGGCCCTATGAAAAACCCTGCCACATGGATGCGTATCCTGATACTTTTGATAATAGTTGCAGGGCTTGCCGTTATCGTCGTAGTCTCGCAAAACTCCGACAAGACCGAACCCGAGCTTTTAGAGACGGCCTCTCCCCTGCCCACGCTGCCCACGAACGCCAACGAAACGAGCCGAGGCTATGTAGGCCTCGCTTTGAGCTATGACCCCATGCTTGAAAGCGTGGCGAGCTTCCCCGACGGCTTTGACTACGGCGGTGAGCATTGGAAGGATATTACGCCCAACGGGTGGATAGAATATACCGACTGGCAGCTCATAAAGCACGATGACAGCGGCATAACCTGCCTTATCGACTCCGACTACAACGTCTGGCCCGTGGTTCCTACAAACCTTTCGAGCGGGAAGCTCTTTTACGGGCTCGGGCTTGTCGATACCCTGCTGTTCGACTGCGACGCCGACGGCAACTATGAGCTCATAGTCTCCTGCTCAATAGAGGTGAACGGCGTGGCTACCTCCTTCATCCTCTACATCGACCTTGACAACATCGACAGCCTTACGAGCTGGGAGACGCTAAACCTCTCCATGGGCGAAACCCCGCTTTTGCTCTCCATGGACGATCAGGGCTACTTTACCGCAACCCCCGCAACCCTCGTCTTCAATCCCAACGACCCGCTGAGCTGGACGATTGAGGCGAACGCCTACGCCGAGCCGCTCCGTTTCATCTATACAGAAGGGACGCTGCGCCTCCCCGAAGAATCTAACGAATGGGAGTAAACGATGAAAAACTTTTTTAAGAGCAAACTCTTTTTAACCCTCACCTGCATCATAGGCTTTCTGCTGCTGCTAATCTTGGTGGTGTTCTTGGTCGTCTATATAGGCAAGTGCTCCATCGACAGCAACCGACAGGTGCGCTCCACCGTCGAAGCCACCGTGGAGCCTACCGCAACCCCGCTGCCCGACCGCAACTACGATATGGGCACGCCGATAGACTTTGAGCCCGACCTTTCGCTCATGGACCTCGGCACGGTCGATGAGGAGCTCATGGAGGAATACGCTCAGGAGACTTGGCTCGATATAACGCCCGAGACCGTTGCCTTGGAGGTGGACTGCGTGATAATGAAGCACTTTGAAAAGCGCTGCACCTACCTCTACTATGACGGCACCTACCTCCGCCTTGACGAGGGCAGCGACGGCTACGGCGTCCTCGATATGATACTCTGCGACCTCAACTTTGACGGTTCAAAGGAGCTTATCTACTCCTATTCGTTCGGTGCGGGCGATGAGTACTGCTCAAAGCTCGGCTGGTACGACTTTGAAAGCGGCACCCTCTCCGTCTCCGACTTTTCGCTTCAGGGCGAGGAGCTTGCGCTCTATACGAGCGACGGCGTGAGCTGCGAACTCTATCGAGCCGATCGCAGCAGCGGCGAAAACGACGGCGGCTACGTGCTTCACCTTATCGAGACCACCCCGTTCGGCATAGTTATGGAACAGGGCGGCAAGCTGTTTTTACAGCTCACCCCCCTGCAATGAAGCGGCTTCTTCCCCTAATTTTATCCCTGATGCTTTTCGGCTGTTCAAGCCCCGCCTCCGAGCAGGCAGGGCTTGATACCGTTGAGCCCACCACTGTTCCCACGGCAACCGCCACTGCGGAGGTTCTCGAGCTGTCCTTTTCAGCCACCGAAACCCCGCCCCCGCTTGCCATAACGCCCTCGCCTTCGCCCACACCCACGCCCGTTCCCACCGCTACGCCGAACCCGCTCGAGGGCTTGAACGCCGTTTACCACGGCACGGACGACAGGTTCTACCACGTCGATTTAAGCGATGAGGTAAGGGAGCGCATAACGGGTCTTAGCTACCCCAAAAGCGGGGCAAAGATTGGCTATGACGAGCTTCGCTACGTCCACATTATGCACGTCGATTTTGACGGCATAACCCACGAGGGCGAGCTCATAGTCAACGAAAAGCTCGCAGACGAGGTAATGGAAATATTCTATCAACTCTTTATAGCCAACTATGCCCTAACCTCGGTGCGCCTCGTCGACGATTTTGGAGAAGCGGCGGACGACACCCTTTCAATGGAAGCCAACAACACCTCGGCGTTTTGCTACCGCACCACCTCCTCGGGCAACCTCTCCCGCCACAGCTACGGGGCAGCCATAGACATCAACCCGATGATGAACCCCTACGTTAAAAGCAACGGCAGCTACTCGCCCAAAAACTCCACCGACTACCTCGACCGCTCCACAATCCGCCCCGGCATGATAGACGAAAACGACCTCTGCTATCAGCTCTTCACCTCCTACGGCTGGGAATGGGGCGGCCACTTCCGCACCGAAAAGGACTATCAGCATTTTTCAAAGGATATAACATAGTGCAATAATTCAGTTTTCCTTCACGCCGAGCGCAAGCGAGGCTTGCTCCAATGAAATTTGCCCTGCGGGCAAGTGAAATGGCTTCGCCATGAAATATTTGCTTCGCAAATGTGAAATGTGCTGCGGCACATATGGGCAACTTTTATTTCATATCGAACGAAGTGAGATATTTCATGCCGAGCGGAGCGAGGTATTTCATATTGAGCGTAGCGAAATATTTCACATTGCGCAGCTATATTTCACGCCGAGCGCAGCGAGGTACTTCACTTCGAGCGAAGCGAGACACTTCACGCCGAGCGCAGCGAGGCACTAATGGACAAATCTCATCGCTTTTGGCAGAAGGCACTTCACGCCTTCCGAGGTGGCTTTGCCGAGCCCGAGGGGGAGGGATTTATAGCTTAGGCGAACGTAGCCTCGGGTGGGGACGGGGGGTAGGGTTTCGCCGTGCATGTAGCGGAGGGCGGCGGGCTTGTCGAGCGCAAGCTCATCTTCAATGGGCGAATTTACAGCCATTGCCGAGGCGTGGGAGGGGACGAAGGTTTTGCCCTTTAATTCACCCAAGAGCAGGCCTGCCCGAACGAGCCTTAGCCCGCTTAAAGAAAACGGCAGCGGGGGCAGCAGAAAGCGCCTGCCGTCGGGGAGCGAAAGCTCATGCGCCGCTTCAAAGCGCAGCCTGCGCCTCTCGCCCCTTCTTTTCAAGACGGCGGCAAACTGGCCCTCGCCCGCACAGGTATGCGGGTAGAGCCGCTTGGAAAATAGCAGGGAAAAATCATCGTTCTCCCGCAAAAAATTCTCTATAACGCCCTCGTTCTCCTCCTCGGAAAACGAGCAGGTGGAATATATCAGCGTGCCGCCGCTGCCCGTGGCGTGAGCTGCACTTTTCAAAAGCTCCCTCTGCCTTGCGGCACAGGCGAGCACTGCCCTTTGCGACCAGTCCAATATGGCGTTTGGCTCCTTTCTAAACATTCCCTCCCCCGCACAGGGCGCATCTACGAGCACCAAGTCGCAGAGCCCCTCGAGCTTTTTACAGAGCGAGGGTGCGTCCATGTTCGTTATCACGGCGTTTTCAATGCCGAGCCGCTCAACGTTTGCAAGCAGCGTTTTCGCCCGCTTTGGAACGTATTCATTTGCAATCAAAACCCCGCCTTTGAGCTTGGAGGCGAGCTGCCCCGTCTTGCCGCCCGGGGCTGCACAGAGGTCCAAGACCACCGAATCGGACTCAAGTTTTGCAAGCGTTGCCGGAAACTGCGCCGACGCCTCCTGCATATAAAAGGCTCCCGCTGCGTGCAGGAGGTTTTGCCCTGCCGAAAAGTTTTCGGGCACCAAAAAGCCCTCGTCGCATATTCCGTTTGGGACAAGCCCCTTTAGCTGCTTCAAAAGCTCCTCCGTTGTGAGCCTTAAAGTATTGACCCGCAGGCTCCGCTTCGGCCCCTCCTCCATGGCTGCAAGGTAGGCGGGATAGTCGGAATTTAGCAGCCGCTTCATTCTAAGCAAATATTCTTCGGGCAGCTTAATCATAGCCGCACCGCCTCATGCGCCCGCAGCAGCACGACGTACCGCTCCTTGACGGGCAGGGCGGTCAGGGTTGTGAGCGCATTTGCGTACAGCTCCACCTGCCTTATGTGCCGCCTTGCAACCTCCTCTATGGGTGCATCTATGGAGTCGGTCTTGTAATCCAACAGCACCCATGCCCCCTCTTCGACAAAGCAGGCGTCGATTATGCCCTGCATCAGCAGGCGATTTTCGGAAAACTCATCGTAGTCGGCATAGGAAAACGGCAGCTCCCGCTCAAACCTGTCCGCTGCCTGCATCCGCCCAAACAACGGGGAGGACGTAAACCATAAAACATCGTCGATGTATGCGCCCTTAAACCGCTCGTCGGTCTGCACAAGCGTTGAAAGCTCCTCCCTCGTGGGGGTTTTGCTTCCCACCTGCTGCAAAAGCGCATGGGTTGCGGTTCCCCTTTGAAGCGGAACCGCCGTCTCCTGCTCGCTAAACAGCGGGGCAAACTCCAAGTCCTCCCTGCTCTGGCGGGTCACGGAGGTCTTTATAAGCGGGCGGGTCTCGGCAGAATGCGGATACTCCCACGCAAATCTTGTGTTCAGTGCTGCAATCAGCGCAGGGTCACAGGGCTCCTTTGCCGTCTCTTTTTCAAGGCGGGCAAGCCCAAGCTCATGCGGGTAGCTCACCTCTATCGGGATGTAGTCCTTGAGCGCATAGAGCAGCCACTGCTTATAGCTCGACGCCTTAAAAAGCCGCCCGAGCGTGGGGCCTTGCAGCTCCGAAAGCGTCTCCTCCGCCCTATTTTGCGTTGCAATCATAATAAGCTCCCGCTTTGCCCGAGTGAGCGCAACGTATAGCACCCTCATCTCCTCGGCAAGCTGATCGCTCTTGGTCTCCTTCTTTATCACGAGCGAGCGCAACGGCTCCCGCCTTATCCTCGTGCCACCCTCTATGTAGCGCAGGGCGATTCCGCAGCGGTTGTGCATGGTCAGCGCATTGCTAAGCTCCCTTGTCACAAACCTCGACTCGAGTCCGCCCAAGATTACGGCGGGGAACTCCAAGCCCTTGGCTCGGTGTATCGTCATAATCTGAACCACGTCGCTCTGAGCCTGCTGCGCCGCACCCATTCGGGCGTTCTTCTCGGCGCCCTCCATAAAGCCTATGAACTCGTGCACGCCGCCGCCCTCAATCCTGTCGAACGCCGCCGCCTTGTCTATCAGCGCATCGAGGTTTTTCTGCCGCTGCTCGCCGCCCAAGAGCGCACCCATCTCATCGTAGAACGCCGTCCCGTCCAAGATAAGCTCCACCAGCTCCGACACCGAGGATAAAAAGCTCTCCTCCCTCCAAAAATCGAGGCTTGAAATAACGTCCCTTGCGTCCTGTTCGCCCCGCTCTGCAGCAGCCTCAAGGCAGTCCAGAAGGTCGCCCTCCGAATGCCCCTCCCTAAGAAGAGCAAGCCGCTCGTCGGAAAAGCCGAAAAACGGGGAGCGCAACACCGAAAGCAGCGGGATGTCCTGCCTTCGGTTGTCGATGAGGCGCAAAAGGTTTAGTAGCTGCATGACCTCCACAGAATCGAAGTAGCCGCCGTACATCTGCGCAAAGCAGGGAATCCCATAGTTTTTGAGCGTCTGTGCCCACTCGCCCGCATGGGTCATGTTGCGAAGCAGCACCGCAATGTCGGAATAGCGATAGCCCTCCGCCTTGAGCCTTATAATCTCCCTTGCCGCAAGCGCCGCCTGCGCCTCAAAGCTGTTGGTCTCGCTGTCCGTGCCCTCGATAAGATGAAAAGCCACCCTGCCCTGAGGCTGCTCCCTGCCCGCCTTCAAAGCCTCCTCCTCTCCGTAGTTCACCGAGGAGAGCGGCTGCCGCATCAGCGTGAAAAACACGTGGTTTACAAGGTCTAATATCGCCTCGCTGCTTCGGAAGTTATGCGATAAGAGCACGGTCTTGTAGCTTTGCAGCTTTTCCAAGAACAGACGGGGCTCGGCAAGCCTAAAGCCGTATATCGACTGCTTGACATCGCCCACAAAGAACAGGTTGTTTCCCCTGCTCACCCGCTGCAAGATAGCCTCCTGCACTCGGTTGCTGTCCTGATACTCGTCAACTATAATTTCTGAAATGCCCTCCCTGTACTCCGCTGCCACCCTCTCATCCGACAGTGCCGCAAGCGCAAGATGCTCAAGGTCGGAAAAGTCGGTCACCTGCTTTTCCGCCTTTATTTGGGCATACTGCTTGCAAAAGTACTCATACAGCGTTTCAAGGTTTTTAAGTGCGGCTGCGGACTCCCTTTGAATAGCCCTTCGCTTATCCCTGTCAGGCTCCACACAGCCGAGCTGCTCTGCGCAAAGCTCCCTTATCGCCTGCCTCGCCTTCCTTATCGCCGCCTTTTCATGCTCGGGCGTTCCCCTCGGAAAGCGCAAGTCCGCCATCTTTGCCCCCGCAATCGCCTCAAGATACTCGTCGAGCGTTTGGCAGATAAGGCAGCCCCTAAGCCTCGTCAACTCGTCGTCCATCTGTATGAGCTGGGCTTCAAACGAGGGCGACACCCTTCTTCGCTCCTCGGCGTAGTCGGAGATTAACAGCCTTAGCTCGTTTGAAAGCAGAATTAAAAGCCGCCTCTCGTCCTCTTCAAAGCCCTGTGGACTTGAAAGCTCCTCAACTGCCCGCTTCAAAAAGCCCTCCTTGTCGGGCTGGGCGGTCAAAAACTCGTAGAGCGAGCTTACCGCCGAGGCTGCAGCGGCCTCGGAGTCGAAGGCGGACAAAACAGCCTTAAAGGTCTTAGGGTTTTCTTCTGCAAGCAGCGTGAGCGCCCTGTCCATGGCGTCACGCTTCATTATGTCCGTCTCTATCTCGTCCATCGTCCTGCCTGCGGGGGGCAGCTCTGCCGCCTGAAAATGCCTTGTGATTATCCTTCTGCAAAAGGAGTGTATGGTTGAAATGTCTGCGGAGGAAAGGTTGTCCACCTGCTCAAAGAGGAAGTCCCGCTTCTCTCGGCTCGTCTCAACCCGTGCAGCAGCACTAAGCGCAAGGGCTATCCTCTCCTTCATCTCGGCTGCAGCCGCTCTGGTGAAGGTCAGAACGAGCATCCTCTTAAGCGGTATCCCCGAAAGGCAGAGCTGCACCACCCTCTCGGTCAAGACCGCCGTCTTGCCCGCTCCTGCCGCCGCCGAAACTATTCCGTTGCCGCGAAGCTCTATCGCCTGCTGCTGCTCCCTCGTCCAGTTCATTCCTTTTCACCCCCGACTAAGTCTTTCAGCTTCTTTGCGGGAATCTTCCGCCTCGTGCAGCCGAGCTTTTCATCGAAGCCGCACGCCGAAACATAGGGACAGTATTTGCAGGCATCCTTGGTCGGAAGCACCGAAAGCTGCCCTCGGTATATCCTATCCACCGTGCTCTTTGAGACCTCGAGCGCAAGGTGAACTATCCTTGAAAGCTCCTCTCGGGTGCAGACTGCACCGCTGCCCTTTTCAAGGTTGAGCCCGCTTATGTAGGCGGACTTTGCGCCGCTGCCGTGCTCCGCCGCTTCAAGCGAATGCTTGTCCGACGCCGTCACCCCAAAGAGGGAATGCAAAAGCCCCTCCTCCTCGTCCTCCCTCGTCAAAAGCGTGGTCGGCATGTAGTACATCCCCACGCCCTCGCCCGAAAGCTGCCTTGCAGCCGCAAGGTATAGCGGAAGCTGCAGAGTCTCCCCACTTTCAATGCGTTCGGGCTCGAGCTTGCGCCTGCCGAGCTTGTAATCTATGACCCTTAAAAGGCGTTCGCCCTCAACCTCCGCCCCGTCTATCCTATCGATTATTCCCCTAAGCGACACAGTTCGCCCCTCGGCAGTCAAAAGCCTTATCGGGGGTACTTCATCGCTTCCGAAGCGGTATTCGCTGTGCAGCGGCTTAAAGCTGCCAAGTCGCACCTGACAGGCAATGGAACGGCAGGCGAGCTTTATGCGAAGCTCAATCAAAAACAGCGACTCTTTAAGCCTTACATTGTTCAAAAATATTCCGTCGTTATGCGCCCTTACCCGCTCGGGCAGCAGAATATCCACGATTTCATCCGCCCTTTTGTCGTCTATGTCCTCATAGCTCATGCCCTTTTCTGCGATATAGCGGACAAAGGCGTCCAAGACGTCATGCACGAAGGTGCCGATGTCGCTCGCCTCCTCCTTCGCCTCCTTGCGCTCCTTGGCCCTAAGTCCGTAGTTGGAAAAGTGGGCGAACGGGCACTTGTTAAAAAGCTCCAAGCGGCTCGCACTCATGCTCATGCCCCTGCCGTAGAGCGAGAGCGCAAGCTCCGTTTTTAGCGGGGGCGGCGAAACGTTCACGCTCCTATGCTCCAATATGCGCTTTAGGGCGGGGGCGTATTGCTCGTCCTTTGAAAAAATCTCGATGAGGGAGGACAGCAGCATGGACTGCGTCCCGCTTCGCTGCGCCCTGCAATACTCGTTTGAAAGCACGGAAAAGCCCGTGCGCCTGCAGAGGGGAAGCGAATTGTTCAGAGACAGGTCGCTTGCCGCCCTTAGCTGCGGGAACAGGTGCAAAAGCCGCATTATCAAAAGCGAGGGCGCAAGCGCTGCCCCGCTCTCGGAGCAGGCATAGGAGAAGATGAGCCGCTTTTTTGCCTTGCACAGCACCGAATAAAGCTCAAGGCGGTCGTTTTGCGCCTTTTGAATCGTGTCGTTCCACATCATAAGTCCGAGTGAGCCCAAGGTGGCAAGCTCCGAATCGCATAAAATGGCGTCGTCGCTTATGCTCCTCGGAACCAAGCCCTCGTTGCAGCCCAATAAAAACAGCGTGTCGGTGCGCTGCAGCCTGCTCCTCTCAAGGTCGCAGAGCATGACAGCATCCGCCTCATTGGGCACCGTGCCAACGTCATAGGCTGCCGCCCCCTGCTCCATAAGGGTGCAAAACTCGTTCATCGAAAGCGGGGTTGCGCCCATGATAACCCTAAGCTGCGTGAACATCTCGCTCAAGATTGTGGACAGGCTGCTCAAAACCTGTGCATCCGCACCCCGCCCCTCCGCCAAAAGTCGCTCTGCTCGGCCTTTAATCTGCTGTAGATAGCCTGTCTTCTCGAGGTAGCGGGAAAGGGCAACGAGCTTTTCCTCGGCGCTGCGCCCCCTCAAGCCCTCGTGAAGTTCCATAAGGGGGGGCATTATGGTCTGACGCACCTTTTCCGCCTCGGCAGGCACCTCCCCAAAGCTCAGCGGGGAGGTGAGCGACGAGCCGAACAGCCCGTAGCGCAGCACGTAGTTTTCAAACTTCTCCGCCTCGTCCCGCTCTATCTCAAAAAAGCCGCTCTTTACAAGCGCAAGCACCTGCTGCATCGCATAGCCGCTTGCGGCTGCCTTAACGGAGCTTAGCACAAAGCGCATTGCGCCGAGCGTGCGCACGCCCCGCTTGGAATCGAAAAACAGCGGGATGTTCCTCTTTGCAAACGCCCTCCTTATTAGCGGGGTATAGGCTTCGAGGTCGGGACAGGCTATCGCCATATCCTTGTAGCGCACGCCCTCCTTCGCCCGCATGAGTACGAGGTCTGCAAGGTTCTCCGCCTCCGCCCGCCTGTCGCTCATGGCGTAGAGCGCAAGCTCCTCCGCCTTGCCTTGAAACGGCTTGGGCTCGTTGGAAAAAAGATTTTTTTCGAGATGCGACAGAGCATCCAAACGGTCCTCCGCCCTTCTCGTCCTTAGGGTGTAGGGGATGTCGTTTCGTTCGGCAATTTCAATGAGCCTCCTTGCTATCTTCTCATCGGGCAAGAACAGCGGCTCCCGCCCCCGTGGGTCGAGCCTTAGGGCTATGGTAACCGACTTGGCGACTCGTAAAAGCGCTTCAAAAAACTCGTACAACGCCCTGCTCGGGTTGTCAAAGCCGTCGATGAACACCTCCGCACCCGAGGCAAAGGAGGAGGGAAGCAGCTCCGTAGCCCTCGGCAGCTCATCGTTTGCGGTTAAAAATCTCGACGACAAAAACTCCTCGCTCCTTTGATAGAGCAGGCAGACGTCGTGCAGCTTTTGACTTAAAATGGAGCGGGGATTGAGCTCGGGCAGCAGCTTTTTTAGCATTTCGGGTGTGATTCGGCTCTGCTTGAGCTGGGAGATTAAAAGGTCTATCCTGTCCGCAAATGAATCGGAGCGGGCAACCTTGCCGTAGAGGAGCAGAGCGCCCTGATTCTCCATGACAATCTTTCTTATTACCATGTTGCGGCCCTGCTTGGATAGGTAGGGCAAATGCTGCCCCGACTGCGACAGGATGCGCTCGGACAGGCGGGAAAAGCTCAAAACCTCGGTGCCTATCATGCCTCCAAAGCTCTCGGTGAGAAGCTTTTCCGTTTCAAAGGTGGACTGCTCGGGAACTATGTATATGCCGTGCCCGCCCACCTTTTGACAGGCGAAAAGCAGCTTTGTAAGCTCTTGGCTCTTGCCGCTGTTCGCCCTGCCCGAAATTATGCACAAGCTCGCCATCGTTCCCCCTAAAATATCTCCATGTGGAGCGGCATGTAGGAGGGCTCGCCCCATGAGAGCAGGCTTTCATAGAGGACTATGCTGTTTACTATAAAGCCCTCCTTGACTACCTCTATGCCCGAAACGTCCTCCGAACTCAACGCCCGTCCGAGCGTGATGTGCGGATGCAGCTTGGTCTTGCCCCGAACAAAGCCCCTGTCCAAAAGTGCCGCCTCCAAGAGGTCGTATATCCTGAAAAGCTCCGCCGTCTGCCCCGTAAGGTTCAAAAAGCCCGTACTTGTGCTGCCGTGACGGAAAAAGCCCACATCCGATAGCTTCAACAAAAAAGGCTTGGCGTCTCGTACCGCCTCGTGCATCGCATCACAGATGGAGGAAAGGTCGTTTTCCTCGCCAAAAAAATGCAGCGTGATGTGATGATTGCCCATAGGCACAAACCTGCCGCCCGCGCAACGCCCCTCAAGCTCACCCTGCACCTTGCAAACCATATCCTCAATATACCTCGGCAAAGGAATTGCAATAAACATCCTCATCCTCATTCCCTCCTTAATCGGTGTCAAGGACGGCGGAGACTATTTGGGCGGGGGTTGTGCAGATGCGGTTGTTTAGAAGGCCTGCTACGAAGTTGTTGAGGCGGTGGGTTTCGTTGTAGTAGTTTCGAACGTCGCTTTTGTAGGCTATCATCCGCTTTTTCAGCCCGTAGCCCAAGCCTATCTCCGCCGCCGTGCCGGAGTCCATTTCAAGCCCGTTGCAGTTCGCCACGATGCAGTCGCAAAGCCTAATAGCTTTTAGGTCCATGTACAGGCAAGCCGCCTTTACAAGCTCGTCGCTGTCCTTGTCTATGACTACCTCCTGCGGCAAAAAGGTGGTGCAGCCGCTCTCCCTTAGTGCGTTGGACAGAATAAGGTTGCAGTAGCGGTCGCCCTCGTTGAAGAGCGGGCCCGCCATGTAGACCTTAAGCCTTCCCTCATTGTAGGGCTGCATGTACTTTGAAAGGGCTGCTACGGTCTTTTCGTTTTCAATTCTTTTCATGCCCTCAAAAAAGGGCAGCTCCGTTTTCCCGTACCTCTCCTCAAAGACCGCGCGGCAAGTGTCGCCCTCTCGGTACAGCGCAAAGACGGGATCCTGCTCATTTCCGTAATAAAACTCCATAAACTACCTCCGTTTCGATTGTTGTATTAATAAATTGCCCTAAGGGGCAGTCCTATCCGTTTGTAAAGAATTCAAAGAAGGTCAGGCTGAACTGTACCACGCCCACAACGTCGTTTAGGGAGACCTGTGCGGGGTAGGCGCTGCCGTCTTGATAGAGGCTTCGGCTGTCGAAGAGCACGAGGACGCAATTGTATTCTACCTCGGTGGCAGCCATGTTAAATTCGGCAAAGTCCACATAATCGCTCTCGTCGGCACGGTAGCGGTTGTTTATGCGTACTTCGCCCTCGATTATCTCTGCAGTCTCGCCGGAGAGGGCTATTATCCTGCCCACCTGCGTTTGCCCGTTTCCGTCCTTATAGACTATCATCTCGCCCCGTTCGAGGCTCTTGACGTGCTTGTAAATTCGATTAAAAAAAACTATCTCCCCGTCTATGAGCGTTGGCGCCATCGCATTGCCGCTTATCCTAAGCGGGGCGAACCAGACGAACATTGTAAATGCCAACAGCAGCAGCACTATCCCTATGCAGCACAGCCATTGAATCCTTGCCGTCCGCTTGTGCCTTCCTGCCATATTCGCACTTCTGATGCCCGCTTCCATCAACCCACGCTCGAAATCCTTTCCGCGGGCCAAGCTATACAGCACACCCTGCCCACGATGTTCTGAACCGGAATGTTGCCCACGAGGTCGTTTGAGCTGTCCTTGCTCACGGTTCGGTTGTCGCCCAACACGTAGACGCAGCCCTCGGGAACCACCTCGTCTCTGTCATGCACGTTCATCGAGGAGATGTAGGGCTCGTCCAAGATAACGCCGTTCACGCTGACATAGCCGTTTTCGCCCGACTTCATAACAACATGATCGCCGCCCACGCCTATCACCCTTTTTACGCAGGTGAACTCATCGTAGTTGGGGTACCAGATTATAACTATATCGCCCCGCTTCGGCTCCCTAATAAGATAGGAGA
Organism: Clostridia bacterium; assembly: GCA_030526995.1. Lineage (GTDB taxonomy): Bacteria > Bacillota > Clostridia > Christensenellales > CAG-138 > JAQUTY01. The sequence continues at coordinate 5,850 of JAUNBP010000033.1, read as the reverse complement.
GCTTTTCCACCACCATGTAATCCCCCTCGTACAGGGTGTCCTCCATGGAGCTACCCCTGACCCGCACCGGCTCTACTATGACCGCCCGAGCCGCAAAAGCAAAGGTAGCCACCGTTAGCATAAACACGAAAAAGTCAAAAAAATACCAGGGCGTGCCCCGCTGCAGCTTGTTGTTGCGCTTTGTGCACTGCCTCTTCATTCTGCGAAGCTCGCTTTTTGAGACCTTTTTCTTTATTTCATCCTTCATTATCGTTCCCGTCCGAGGCTCTTATTAAAATTTTCTTTGCCGAGCGAATGAACTCCTGCCTGTCGAACATAACTATTCTGCCGCAGGCAAGACAGCGAATTTTGACATCCGCACCCGTTCTTATAATGCGCCATTCGTTCGTTTTGCAGGCATGGGGCTTTTTCATTTGGACTATATCGTTGAGAAAAAATTCGTCTATCACACGTTTGACCCTGTAAACCTCAGGTATTTTTCAACAACATAGGCTATCTGTTCCGCCTTTTCCTCGTGCATCAGATGACCCGCATTGCGGATAACATGAAACACGCCCTTTTTGAGCCACTTTCTCCAAATTTCCATATTTTCAATCGGCTGAAGCCTGTCCTGTTCAGCCCACAAAACCAAGACCTCGCCCGCAAGCGCATTTGCCCTCTGCAAGCCCTCCTCCAAATCGAAGTTGCGCAGCGAGTACATTATGGCCTGCCTCGACGAAAAGTCGTCCATCGTCTCATAATATTGCGTGGCTACGGTCTTTTCCATTGCGGTGGCGTCATAATAGCAGCTTTGAAGCAGGCTTTCAACGTGCTTTTTGGAATAGCTCTCCCTAACGATTGCGCCGAAGAGGGAGGTTTGCATCTTCCTCACCTTCTTGGGCATCTTCTTGGTGACGCCGCCGGGACAGAGCGTTATCATCTTTGCAAACCTGCTCGGCGCCTTGCTCACCGCCTCGAGAGCGTAGACCGCCCCGAACGAAAAGCCCAAGATATGCGTCTTTTCAAGCCCTATCGCATCCATGAACCAAAGTATCGTCTCCGAAACGTCGTCCATGGAATAGTTTAGGCTGTCGGGCCTTCCCGAAAAGCCAAAGCCCGCAAGGTCAAAGGCTATCACCCTGTAATTTTGCGCAAGCAGGGGCATAAGGTTTCGCCACGTATAAATGGACTGCCCTATCGAATGCACCAAGAGCAGCGGCTCGCCCTCGCCGTACTCAAGATAGTGCATAGGGCACTTTTCCTTTACAACCTTGTTGCGATAGGGAAAGCCGGGAAGCTGTATGTCCACCATCTTTCCTATCCTGTCCGTATTAAATATAGGTTTGAAGCCTCTTTCCATGGCTACTATTTTACTCTATCTTTTACAAAGTTTCAAGTCCTCAAAAAAGTTCTTTCAATTCTTTTGATTTTCTGATATTATGTAGACGTAGAATTATCGATTATGAGCTGGGAGACTAAATGGAACAGTTAACCAAAATGTGGCATACGGCTCGGGAATACATCCGACCCCAAATAACGGCGATGAGCTTTCAAAGATGGATTGAAAGCCTCAGCCCCCTTTGCATTCAAAACGGCGTGCTTGTAATGCAGGCGCCCGACGAAACCGTCAAGGCAACGCTTCAGGAATACTATTTTGACTACCTTATAAAGGCGGTAAAGCGGGTCAACCCCTCCATCTTTGACGTGATGCTCGTGCTGCCCTCGCAGCGCAGCGAGTTCGTTCGGGAGGAGCCCAAACTCTCCGACAGGGAAATTCCCCTAAACCCAAAGTTCACCTTTGACACCTTCGTTGTGGGCAAGTCCAACGAGTTTGCCTACGGCGCAGCCTACGTAGTTGCAAAGGACACCTCGGCACCCAACTATCTCTATCAAACGCCTACCGAAAAGTACAACCCCCTCTTCATCTACGGGGGAGTGGGCCTTGGAAAGACCCACCTAATGCACGCAATAGGCCACGTCGTTCGGGAGACCCGACCCAACGCAAAGATAATCTATGTCACCTCCGAGGACTTTACAAACGAGCTTATCGAGGCCCTTCGGGTCAAGAACAACATGGAGTTTAGGCAGCGTTACAGAAACGTCGACCTCCTCATGATAGACGATATCCAGTTCATAGCCAACAAGCCCTCGATGCAGGAAGAGCTTTTCCACACCTTCAACACGCTCTACAATGCGGGAAAGCAAATTGTGTTCAGCTCCGACAGGCCACCAAAGGAAATTCCCTCCCTCGAAGAGAGGTTGAGCTCCCGCTTTGAATGGGGGCTTATCGTGGATATTCAGGAGCCGGACTTGGAAACCCGCATCGCCATCTTGAGAAATCGGGTAAAGACCGAAAACCTCATGGTGGACGACGATATAATAACCTTCATAGCCGAGCATGTTCATAGCAACATTCGCCAGCTCGAGGGTTGCCTTACAAGGGTTCTCGCCTACGGCAGGCTCAAGGGCAAGACCTTAAACCTTTCGCTTGCAGCAGATGCTCTAAAGGAGCTCTTGCCCGAAACGAAAAAGACCGAGATTACCCCCGATCTTATAAAGGGCATAGTCTGCGAGTTCTACGGAATTTCTTTGGATAGTTTGATGTCTCAAAGGCGGGATAAGGAGGTAGTCATTCCAAGGCAGGTTTCTATGTATCTCTGCCATTCGCTATTGAGCCTTCCCTACAAGAGGATAGCCAACCTCTTTGACAGGGACGATCACACCACGGCAAGGTCGGCATATGAGAAGATTGACAAGATGATAAAAAACGACCCCTCATTTGCCAAGCTCATGGAGGATCTGACCTCAAGGGTTACCTCGTTTTAATCCACAATTTGTGGATTTGTAAAGTGGACAGACTGTGCGCTTCGGGTACGAAATGGACAAGACGGATAAGTCCCTCCCTTGTCCACAGCCCAAACACCCTGTTTGCCACCGTGATTTTTAAGAGTTTGTAGGCAAAACCAAACTTTTCCACAGTTTCTTTGCCCCTACTACTACTACTACTCTTAATAATATTCTAAATCATACTGCGGGAGAAACCCCGATGTGGATAAATCTAAATCACCGGAAAGGAAGTACCAAAAATGCGTTTCTATGTTGACTGTAATGAAATCAATGCGGCTGTTATATCCGTAACCAAGGCCCTGCCCACAAGGTCTACAATGCCCATATTGGACGGAATTTATTTCGAAGCAACCAAGGAGGGGCTAAGGCTTTTGTGTACCGACCTTCTCATGCAAAAGGAGTGCTTCGTTCCCGCCACCGTCGAAATGGACGGCAAGTGCGTGGTTCCGGGCAAGCTCTTTTCCGAAGTTTTGCGCAAGATGCCCGAAAGCATCCTCGAAATCTTTATGAGCGGCTCCACCCTCATAATGCAAGGCGGCAAGACCAAAAACCAGATTCAGTGTATCGACTTTGACGAGTTCCCTACGATGAGCTTTACAGGCGACGTCCAAAACATAAAAGTAGAACCTGTTGCCTTTAAGGAGCTTATAAACAAAACCGTGTTTGCCACCGCCCAAGACGACAGCAAGCCCATATTAAACGGCATAAACACCGAGATTGAGGATAACAAAATTACAATGGTGGCAACCGACAGCTATCAGTTTGCAATGAACACCCTCGAAATAAAGGAGGGGCTGCCCCAGAAAAACATTATAATCCACGGCAGGGCGGCAACCGAGATTGCAAGGATGATGGAGGAGGCCAAGGATGAGGCAACCCTATCCTTAACTAACACGCACGTCAAGGTGGATCTTGGACACACCGCCTTGGTTGCACGGCTGATAGACGGAAGGTACATAGACTACAAGCGCATCCTGCCCAAGGAGAGCAAGACCCGAGTTATGATTAACCGAAACGAGCTGTACAGCAGCATTGAGCGTGCCCAGCTCGTGGCAAAGGAGGGCAACAACAACATCGTCATGAAGTTTGAGGGCGATATGCTGACCATAAGTGCGGACAGCTACATCGGCAAGGTCAACGATGAAATCGAAGTCAACGTTATGGGCGAGGATATAACGATATCCTTCAACCCCAAGTTCTGCCTTAACATCCTAAGGTGCATAAGCGATGAGACCGTGTACTTTGAGTTTACCAACAACATCAGCCCCTGCGTCATCCGTCCGCTTCAGGGCGAGAGCTACTACTATCTCATAGTACCGATGAGGATATATTAAAAGATGGCAAGGATAATTGCGATAGCCAACCAAAAGGGCGGGGTGGGAAAGACCACCACCGCCGTCAACCTTAGTGCTTGTATGGCGCAGCTCGATAAAAAGGTCCTCTTTATCGACATCGACCCGCAGGGCAACGGAAGCAGCGGGCTCGGAATCAAAAAAAACGAGCTTGAATATTCCATATATGACGTGCTAATAAACGACGTACCGATAACCGACGCCATCACGGAAACCATGATAAAGACCCTCAGCGTTCTCCCCTCCAACATAGAGCTTGCGGGAGCGGAGGTTGAGCTTGTCAACCTCATGGCAAGGGAGCAGGTTCTAAAGCGGGCTGTGAGGGACATTCAATCTGACTACGACTTTATCTTTATCGACTGCCCGCCCTCGCTCGGGCTTTTAACCCTAAACGCATTAACCTGCGCAGACACGGTTCTCGTTCCTATCCAATGCGAATACTACGCTCTTGAGGGTCTATCCCAGCTCATGAACACCGTAAAGCTCGTGAGAAGAAACCTCAACCCCGACCTTGACGTTGAGGGCGTGGTTCTCACTATGTTCGACTCAAGAACCAACCTTTCCATGCAGGTAGTAAAGGAAGTAAAAAAGTTCTTCAAAAACAAGGTTTATAACACCATCATCCCCCGAACCGTCCGTCTCGGTGAGGCTCCCTCCTTCGGTTTGCCCATATCCATATACGCACCCAAGAACGTTGGAGCCACGGCGTACAAGAGTTTGGCGGAAGAAATTTCAAAGAGGTAAAGAAAAATGGCAAAAAAAGGTGGGCTCGGCAGAGGTTTGGACGCTCTTTTAGGCGGAGTTGAGACCGAAGCCAATTATGGAGTCAGGGAAATCAAAATAAACGAAATAGACACCAATCCCAAGCAGCCGCGAAAGGACTTTGATGAGCAAAAGCTCAATGAGCTCGCAGAGTCCATCCGTCTGCACGGCATCATCCAACCCCTCCTCGTCCAAAAAAACGGGGACAGGTACCGCCTCATCGCAGGTGAGCGCCGATACCGTGCCGCACGCCTTCTAAAGCTCGGCACCGTTCCCGCCATCCTCACCGAGCTAAACGAGCAACAGGCAGCCGAAGTCTCTCTCATAGAAAACATCCAGCGCGAGGACCTCAACCCCATCGAAGAGGCTGCAGCCCTGAACTTTCTCATGAAACAGCACGACCTCACCCAAGAGGAGCTCTCAGCCCGCCTCGGAAAGAGCCGCAGCGCAATTGCAAACTCGCTCCGACTCCTAACCCTTAATCCCCAAATAAAAGAACACCTTATAAAAGGCAACCTCACCACCGGCCACGCAAAGATGCTCGCAGGCGTCCCCGACCCCGCCCGCCGCCTCGCCCTCGCAGAAGCCTGCATCAAAAATTCATGGTCGGTTCGCACCCTTGAGGACATCATCCGCACCCAAACCCAAAAACCCGCTCCCAAACGCAAAACTCAAGCCCAAAGCCCCGAAATTAAACACCTAATAGGCGAATTCCGCTCCCACCTCGGCGTTAAGGTCGAAATTAACGGCAACGAGGAAAAAGGCAAAGTAATCCTCTCCTATTTCTCTAAAGAGGATTTGGATAATATCTATAGAGGAATCTTGGAGTAACGGGTTTATTTTCTTCTTTCTTTTCGCCTGCGTTATCATATCAAGTGCAACGAGGGAAAAAGTAGGGGAAAAAGAGATA
>JAUNBP010000032.1 GCA_030526995.1 Clostridia bacterium | reverse complement strand
CCCACACCAACCCCGAAACCCACCCCGGCGCCTCCACCCTCTACCCGGCAGGGCAGTAGCGTCCCATTTACAGCACAAAAGAACGGCAGGACAACTCCCGCCGTTCTTTTCGGCACGCAGAAAAAATCAAAAAAGACCTGTTAATTTGTGGCGATATGCTGTATAATGGTGCCTAAGTTTGCAGGAGGATGAATAATGAGAAACATTTTTACAAAACGAGTGCTGACCTTCGTTATCGCATTGATTATGATAGCGGGTCTGCTTCCCGCCGTTGCGCCGACGAATGCCGACACGGAATCAACCGACGCTATGGCACAGACCACCTTATCCTATGAGGAAACCTACCCCGAAGCGATTGACATTTGGGAGGACATAGAAGCCTTGGAAAACGGGCTTTACGCCTTGAAGGCACCCTCTTCCGCCATAATCGATACGGTTTACGAGATCGTTGCAAGTTCGCCCACGACCGAGGAGGGCAGCATAGTTTGGAGAGGCGACGGCTTCTTCTTTTGGGAGACCACCGACGGCGCAGCCTGCGGTTATTCGACCCGCCTGCGTGAAAAAGCCCGCAGCGCAACGCCCGAACTGAGCATGGAAATTGAGGGCAACACCGAAACCGTCTCCTATGCCACAAAGGGCGGCAGCCCGCAGGCAGCAAACGTTACGCTGATTGCACCCTATTACGGGCTTGACAATAGCTTCACCAACCAGTATAAGACCGAGGCGCAGGCGATAGCTAACGCCACGGGCGGCACCTATACGCTCCGCCAGACCACGGCAGCCACAATAGACGCCATTGCCGACGCCATGGAAAGCTCGGCGGTAGTGCTCTTCGACAGCCATGGCGATACCGACTATGCAAGAGGCTATGACTACACCTCCCGTGCCAACACCTCCTATATCTGTTTGCAGAGCGGTACGGGGCTTACTGCTGCCGACCAAGCGGCAGTAACGGGCACCTACGGCACCTATTATCACGCCTACTACGCCGGCTCATACGGCAGCATGAAATATTATTGTGTCGACGGAACCGCCATAGCCAACCATATGGAAAACGATGCGCCGAACAATATGCTTTGGATGGCAATATGCTTAGGCATGGCGACCGACGGCCTCTGTGCCCCGATGCGCAACAAGGGCGTCGAGGTGGTCTACGGCTACTCCCAGTCCGTCACCTTTGCGGGCGACTACGCCTATGAAGCGAGATTTTGGGACAAGATGATAGAGGGCGAAACCGTTGCAACCGCCGCAACTTACATGAAGCAGATTGGCGTTCCCGACCCCTATGTCAGCTCATACCCCGCCTATCCAATCTTTGTTTCGGACGAGGACAGCTACCCCGGGCACGGCAATGTCGATAGAGCGCAGACCGTCAGCTCCACTTGGGTGCTAAAGGGCGAAACCACACCTACACCCACCCCGACCCCAACACCAACCCCGACTCCCACACCCACACCGACCCCCACTAAGTACACGCTTTCCTACTATGTTGACGACGAGTTGGAGGAGACGCAGCAGTGGGAAGAGGGCGAGACCATTGAGTACCTTGCGGTGTACGAGAAGGAGGGCTACACCTACAGCGCATGGGCGCTCTTGGACGGAAGCGCACCTCCCGAGACTATGCCCGAGGGCGATCTTTCGGTGTACTCAAGCTCAACGGCTGTCACCTACACCGTGACCTTTTACAATTGGGACGGCAGCCTGCTAAGCGAGCTTACCGTGCAGCACGGCAACACTCCTATCGAATCCGAACCCTCTCGCACGGGCTATCGTTTTGAAGGCTGGGACGGCGACGGGGACGGCATTGTGGACTATGCAGCGGGCAACCTCCCCAAGATTTATGCCGCTGTCGACTTTACGGCGGTCTACACAAGGGCGTTCATTTACGGAGATACGGATATGAGCGGCGAGGTGGAGGCGGCAGACGCTTCCGAGGTCCTTCGCTATGTCGTGCAGCTTATAGACTTGGATGAGGTTTCGCTGCTTGCAGCCGACGTGGACGGCAACGGGGAAGTCGATTCCAACGACGCCTCGGAAATTTTAAGGTGGCTTGTACAAATCATCACGGTCTTCCCTGTAGAAGCCGAGTAAAGTCCAAACAAACCGACCACTATAAGACGCTGCAACTTCTGCGGCGTCTTTTATTAACAAATGGTAAATGTATGGTCAAATTCGCTTTTACACCCCAAGATATTGTGTTATAATAGTAATTGGTGAAATATGTGAAATTAAGACGGGAGTAAAGAAACTATGGAATATTCCGTTTCCAATATCAAGGTAATGGAGGGGCTGGACGCCGTTCGTATGCGGCCGGGCATGTACATTGGCTCGACCGGGCAGAGGGGGCTGCATCATCTCCTCTGGGAGATAGTAGACAACTCCATTGACGAGGCTGCAAACGGCTATGCCGACGAGATAACCGTTACCTTAAACCGTGACAAGAGCGTTACGGTTACCGACAACGGCAGGGGCATCCCCGTGGGCATCCACGAGAAGATGGGCGTTTCGGGCGTAGAGGTTGTATTTACGCAGCTTCACGCCGGCGGCAAGTTCGGCAACGACAGCTACGGCTTTTCGGGCGGTCTGCACGGCGTAGGCGCTTCGGTAGTCAACGCCCTTTCACGCTGGACCAAGGTTGAGGTGTTCAGCGATAACCGTGCCTACAAGATGGAATTTACAAGCGAGGAAAACGACGAAAACGGCAACGTCATATCGGGCAAGCCTGTTTCCCCGCTCACCGAGGTTGGCAGAACCCGCAAGCAGGGCACGATAGTGAGCTTCTTGCCCGACGATAGGGTGTTCGAGACCCTCGATATGAACTTTGAGATAGTCGCAAAGCGTATGCGCGAGCTTGCATACCTGAACAAGGGCGTACGCTTGGTTCTCGACGACAACCGAGAGTGGGGTAAGAACCGCCATGCGGAGTACCGCTTCGACGGCGGGCTTTCGGACTTTGTGGCATATCTCAACGAGGACAAGACGCCCCTGTATCAAACCCCGATTCACTTTTCGGGCAGCAGCGGCGGCATCCAAGTCGAGATTGCAATACAGCATAACGACGGCTTCTCCGACAACATCTTCTCCTATGTCAACAACATCCCAACCACCGAGGGCGGCACGCACGAAACCGGCTTCAAGGCTGCACTGACCAAGGTTTTGAACGACTATTCGAGAAAGGTTGGAGCCTTGAAGGACAAGGACCCGCAGCTTGCGGGCGAGGACTTTAGAGAGGGCATAACGGCGGTGCTTTCGCTCAAGATGAAGACGATACAGTTCGAGGGTCAGACCAAGACCAAGCTCGGCAACACCGAGGCAAGGCCGGCGGTGGAGGCGGTGGTCTATCAAATGCTCACGCCCTATTTGGAGGACTTAAAAAACGCCGAAACCGCAAATCTCATAGTCGATAAGGCGTTGAAGGCTGCAAAGGTTCGGGCGGCTGCACGAAAGGCAAAGGAGACGGCGAGGGAGAAGAACAAGCTCGAAAACGCCCCGCTCGTGGGCAAACTATCCTCCTGCACCGGGCGCGACAGCAAGCGCAACGAGCTGTTCATAGTCGAGGGCGACTCTGCAGGCGGCAGCGCAAAGCAGGGCAGGGACAGAAAGTTCCAAGCCATCCTTCCGCTTCGGGGCAAGCCCCTAAACGTCGAAAAGAAGCGGCTTGAGCAGGTTCTGCAAAACGAGGAGTTCCGCTCGGTCATCACTGCACTCGGCACGGGCATAGGCGAGGACTTCAACATAGACAACCTAAAATACGACAAGATAATCATCCTCTCCGACGCCGACCAGGACGGGGCGCACATTCGGGCGATACTTTTGACCTTCTTTTACAGGTATATGAAGGAGCTGATAGTCGAGGGGCACGTCTACATGGGTATGCCGCCGCTGTACCGAGTAAAAAAGAGCAACGGTGAGACCGTCTACTGCTACGATGATGCGGCGCTCAAGCAGGCGATGCGAGGGGTAGGCAAGAACTACACCCTGCAGAGATACAAGGGCTTGGGCGAGATGAACCCCGAGCAGCTCTGGGAGACGACGATGAACCCGATGGGCAGGCGGCTCGTTCAGGTTACGATAGAGGATGCGGCTGAGGTCGAGCACCTCGTTACGGTTTTGATGGGCGACAAGGTTCAGTCCCGCAAGGAGTACATCTTTGAGTACGCCAACTTCACACGGGGCGAGAGCGCCTACGATAAGATAAGGAAGTAGGAGGAGGGCAACTATGGCAAAGAAAACCACCGATATGCCAACCCTGTTGGAAACGATATTGCAGCGCAGGATGGAGGACGTGATGCACCAGTCCATGATGCCCTATGCGGAGCACGTCATCTTAGAGCGTGCCCTGCCAAGGGTAGAGGACGGCTTAAAGCCCGTGCAGCGCAGGATACTGTTCACCATGCTTGAGTTGGGGCTGCTTCCCGACCGTCCGCACAGAAAGAGTGCCCGCATCGTCGGGGACTGCATGGGCAAGTACCACCCCCACGGCGATTCCTCGGTCTACGATGCCATGGTCAGAATGGCGCAACCGTTCAACATGGGGCTGACGCTCGTGGACGGGCACGGAAATTTCGGCTCGATAGACGGCGACTCGGCGGCTGCAATGCGTTACACCGAGGCGAGGATGACCGAGGCTGCGGTGCAGCTTTTGAGGGACATAGACAGGGACACCGTGCCCTTTATGTGGAACTTTGACGACACGCAGAAGGAGCCGGAGCTGCTGCCCGGAAGATTCCCAAACCTCTTGATAAACGGAGCCAGCGGCATAGCCGTAGGGCTTGCCACAAACATCCCGCCGCACAACCCCTCCGAGGCGATTGATGCTGCGATAGCGATGATGGAAAACCCCAAGATTACCTTAAAGCAGCTCATGGAGATAATGCCTGCACCCGACTTTCCCACGGGCGGATATCTTATCGAGTCCGACCAGATAACACAGGCATACGAGACGGGCAGGGGCAAGCTCACGATGCGTGCAAGAACGCATTTTGAGGAGCAGAAGAACGGCAAGACCCTGATAGTCATAACCGAGCTGCCCTATCAGGTCAACAAGGCTGCCCTGCTCGAAAAGATACTTGCGGTAACGCAGGAGAAGAAGGCGCTGTTCTCGGCGGTCTCCGACATCCGCGACGAGAGCGACAGAAGCGGTATGAGGGCGGTCATCGAGATTAAAAAGGACGGCGACCCCGAGCGGATACTCCAATACCTTTTCAAGTACTCCGATTTGCAATGCACCTTCGGCGCAAACTTTGTGGCGATTGCAGGCGGCAAGCCCCAGCAGCTAAACCTACGGCAGATGCTTGGGCACTTCATCCGTCACCAGCGGGAGGTCGTGACGAGACGTACCCAAAACGAGCTTGAAGTGGCGCAAAAGCGGGAGCATATTCTAAGCGGTCTTATGATAGCGGTGGACAACGTTGACCTTGTAATAAAGCTCATAAGATCGAGCAAGAACCCCAAGGAAGCCCGTGAAAAGCTCATGGCAAGGTTCAAGCTCACCGAGATTCAGGCGCAGGCGATTCTCGATTTAAGGCTGCAGCGGCTCACCAACTTGGAGCTTTTGACGATAGAACGGGAGTACGCACAGATTCTAAAGCTGATAGAGCAGCTAAAAGGCATCCTGTCCTCCGACAGAAAGCTCGTGAACCTTATAAAAAAGGAGCTTTTGGAGATTCGAGAGATGCTTCAACAAAAGCGCAGGACGAGGCTGATTCCCGCCGAGACCGAGACGGTTGCAATCGACGAGGAAAAGGAGCTTGTGGAGGACATAACCGTTGCGGTCTGTGCAGATATGAAGATAAGAAAATGCCCCAAGAGGCTGTTCAACCTCTCGCAGATTGCGGCGGACAGACCCCGCTTCATCGTCGAGATGAAGAGCAACGAGAGCCTAAGGCTAATGACCTCAAGCGGCAGTATGCTGCTTTTGAAGGCGTCGGACATCCCCGAAACAAGGGGCAGCGGCAGGGCGGTTAACCTCGTCTCGCTTCTGACCTTTGAAAAGAATGAGAATATTGTCGCAGCGTTCAACGAGGACGGCGAGGGCGATTACCTCTTCTTCACCGCAAACGGCATGGTAAAGAGGAGCGCCGCAGCGGAATATGCGGTGCGTTCAAAGCGCACGGCAGCGATAGGTTTGAAGGATAAGGACAGGCTTATAAAGGTCGAGCGTGCCTCAAAGGACGATGGGAGCATCCTCTTAGTCAGCGAGCTCGGAATGAGCATACGCTTCGATTCCGACGCCGTTCCCGCAATGGGCAGGACGGCGGCAGGCGTCCACGGAATAAAGTTAGACGGGCACGATAAGGTCATGTTCGCAGCTCAGGTGAGCGACGAAGGCGAGCTTTTGACGGTTTCGGACAGGGGCTTTGGCAAGCGCAGCTTCCTGTTCGACTACGAGGTGCAGGGCAGAAACGGCAAGGGCGTAAAGACCTTTGACTTTAAGAAAAACGGCAGCAACGGCAGCCGACTCACCTTTGCCGCAATAGTAAAGCAGCCCTACGATTTGACGCTGATTCAACGCCACGGAGGCAGAACCGTAATCAACACCGAGCAGGTTCACATCGAACCCAAAAACGGCAAAGGAACCATGCTCGTAGCCGTCGTCCTCGACGACGACGTAATAGACGGAGAATAACATATCCCCCCGCCCACCCCCGCAGTGGGGCGACTTGCTTTGTCTTGCGGTTTTGAATAATACTCGACCTCGCCCCACCTCCCGCACGGGGGGCGACGGCAAGATACGTTTTTTTGGCTGCCTCACGCTCAATTTCAATCCACGCCCCCGCAGGGGGGGCGACATAACATTGCACATTTCCTCCGCATATTTGGGCAATTTCAATCCACGCCCCCCGCATGGGGGCGACGGTACGGGCAAATATTTTGGCATACATGACCGATATTTCAATCCACGCCCCCGCATGGGGGCGACTAGGATATTGACAACAAAGCTTTCTCCATCACTTATTTCAATCCACGCCCCCGCATGGGGGCGACACGCCTTGCCCGATACTGCTGTGATGCCCTTAAAATTTCAATCCACGCCCCCGCATGGGGGCGACGAGCGCATCTACAAGTTCGTTCCACTCTTTGAGTATTTCAATCCACGCCCCCGCATGGGGGCGACAAAGATGGTCGAGATTTTAGACGCACTGGAGCAGATTTCAATCCACGCCCCCGCACGGGGGGCGACGGAATACGGGCCGGTGCCGTGTAGACATTATCAGATTTCAATCCACGCCCCCGCACGGGGGGCGACCTTGCACCCTTTGCTCGTTCCGAAACGCATGGAACATTTCAATCCACGCCCCCGCACGGGGGGCGACGGTCGAGCTTGTATATCGGCAAGATGTGAAGCTATTTCAATCCACGCCCCCGCACGGGGGCGACACATAAGGCGCGGCTGTGGGTTCGAGTGGCGCACATTTCAATCCACGCCCCCGCACGGGGGGCGACGACCTTGACAATATCGAGTAAGGAGGAGCGAGAATATTTCAATCCACACCCCCGCACGGGGGGCGACGTGGTTGTAGGCATTTAGTTTACTGTCCCAACGATTTCAATCCACGCCCCCGCACGGGGGGCGACTCACCGTCAGAATCTTTTCACCGCAGATGCGCAGATTTCAATCCACGCCCCCGCACGGGGGGCGACGTCCGCATGCTGTTTCCCATTGTACTCCCGAACAATTTCAATCCACGCCCCCGCACGGGGGGCGACCCTTTTGCAAGAATATTCCGAGGTGAGTTCTCGTATTTCAATCCACGCCCCCGCACGGGGGGCGACAAGTCATCCCCGCCCGAATAGATGAGGCAAAACATTTCAATCCACGCCCCCGCACGGGGGGCGACAGGGGGAGTTGATAAAGTATGACCCCCTCAATGAAATTTCAATCCACGCCCCCGCACGGGGGGCGACTGCAATATATATGGGGTGCGGTGGGGGCGCCTCATATATGTTGTTATTTTACTTCAAAGTGGCTGCTTTTTCAAGTACCGAATTCGGCATTTTGGGGCGTTTTTCGGTGCGAAGCTGCCTATTGTTTCATGTTTGCTTCATTTTCGCACAAGGGGGCTTTGGGTGTCGGGGCGCCTTTGCTAAAACATTAGCACGCCCTCCGGTTCGTAGCTCGCCTTTATTCCGAAGTGCTCCACCTTGGTTTGGTACTTGTTGCCGAGGTAGTAGAACCTCAGGCTGTCCTTCTCCTCGTCCATGATGGAGCATAGCTTGGCTTGGAGGCTTCTGCTTTGTGCAGAGTCGAGCAGGCACTCAAAGACGGAGTTTTGCACCCTTTGCCCGTAGTTTTGGCATTGCTTGGCAATCTGCCGAAGCCGCCTGCGCCCCGCTGCGTCCTCTGTGTTCACGTCATAGGTTATGAGTACAAGCATATTTCACCTACTTCCATAAAAACGGCGGGTACCCGTCCATGTCTCCCCGAATAAACCTTGCCAACAGGAGGGCCTGCATGTGGGGCGCCAGACCCCACGGTATCTTTTCCTTTAGATACGGATGCGTTATCAGCTCCCGTTTGCGCTCCTGCCACTCGCTGAGAAACCTTTTCCTGCCTTCATCGGTCATATTGACGGCGCCGCCCGCCTCGTCGGAAAAGTCCTGTGCCTTGATTATGCGATTGTTTATCAGGGTCAGCACAAACCTGTCCGCCATGCAGGGGCGAAACTCCTCCATAAGGTCCAGCGCAAGCGACACCCGCCCCGGCCTGTCCGTATGCAAAAAGCCTACATAGGGGTCGAGCCCTACGCTTTCAAGAGCAGAGGAGCAATCCCTTGATAGCATGGCGTAGGCAAAGGACAAAAGGGCGTTTAGCTTGTCGAGCGGCGGTCTTCTCGACCTGCCCTTATAGAAAAAAGCCTCCTTGTTGGACAGAATCATCTCGTTGAAAACGCCGAAGTACACGGTTGCCGCCTCGCCCTCCATGCCCCTCAACGAGTCGAGTGTCGAGGCATACTTTATCATTGGGAGCATTCCGCTGAGCCTCTGCCCTGCTGCAAAAATCCTGTCGACATCGACCCGCATTCCGTGATCCCGAGCCGTCCTGTCAACGCTCCAACGGCAGTTATGCACCTTTGCAAATATCATGTTCCTTGCAATCTCACAGCTCTGCGCCTCGTCGTCCGCTATGCGGTACTGCTTTCTCCTAAGAAGAACGTTTCCGTTGGAATTTGCGGTCGTTCTTGCAAGAAATCCGCCGTTGGGCGTGCAAAAGCTCAGATTTATCCCCCGCTTTGCCAAGGCTCCCATGAGCGCAGGGCTTGCACCCGCATAGCTGAAAGAAATTACCCCCTCGAAATTGTGCAGGGGAAAGCGTGCCAGCTCAACATTTCCGTTTTTTACGACCACGTTTTCGCCGTCCAATGTGAGATAGGCGTTTTCCGAGGTGACAAACAGGGTATTCAAAAGCCTTCTCATAGATGCTCCTCCAAATACTGCTTGACTGAAACGGGTTTCATAAGCGTTGGCAGGCACTGCTCCTTTAGCGAACAGGCGTTGCAGGCCTTTGTGGGCTTTACTTTGGGAGTATGCCCGTTGGCATAGAGCCTGTGCATCTCCAAAAGAGCCTTCTTTACCTCGCTGCGCAGCTCCGAGGTGAACTCCACCGTTGTCCGCCGTCGGGGTTGTCCGTAGAACAATGCCCCGCTTTTAATCTCACAGCAGAGCATCTCCTCAAGGCACATCGCCTGACCGCAGAGCTGCGCCTCGTCGCAGATAAGACTTTTGGGTTCGCCTCGCTTGTATTCCACGGGAAAGGGCAGCCACCTGCCCTCCCAGCCTGCTATTGGCACCCCTTCTTCCGAACGGTGGAACTCCAGCACGTCGCACTTTCCCGATATGCCAAGGCTGCGGGAGAAAACGCTTACACCCCTTGTGATTATCGTGTTCCCCCGCTTTTCAATCAGTGCGCCGTCGTGGGCGCGCTCATGCACAATCCTGCCGTCGATGGTTCTGTAACTCTCCGCCCAGCGATTTTCAATGTGTATCAGCGCCCACTGCCGCCTGCAGAAAAGGAAGTGCTGCAAGCCCGAAAGCTGCAGGCAGTCCTCATCTCTGTACTTCATTATCCCCTGTACTCGACCGTAACGCCTTTGGGCACTGCGGCCTCGTCAACGGTGACCTCGTAGTCGGAGTATTTTCTGGCAACCTCAACCCCATCGAGCCTTCTCACCTTGACGGTGTCGAACAGCTTCCATGCGGGAGCATTGCCCATTTCGCTTTCGTGCTTGAAAATTATCAGCTTGCGTACCGCCATATTTCCGCGCGCTGCGGAACGGTCGGTTTCGAACATATTCAGAATGGCTTCCCACAAAAGCTCCAAATCCTCCTCGGAGAAACCCGTCGTCTTTCGGGCAAGGTTTGCGGAGATGTAGCCCTCGCAGCGGTAGAGCCCGTAGGGTACTATGAATTTTTGTCCCATCGCCATCCCCTTCTTCTCGGCGTCCGCTTCGGTCGTTATGGCAACGCGGGTAATTCCTACTTCTCGAGGCATGATCGGCTCGACGCTGTGGGAAAAGCCGAGCTGCACCGGACCTCTTATCTGCCCGCAGTTAAGGTTGCCCTTGACCATCGTCGTCATAACTGCGCCGAAGGTGCGGATATCGAAGAAGTTGCTCACCATAAAATATCGAACCTGCTCATCAACTGAAACTCCGTCGTCTTTCAGTGCTTTCACTGCCTTTATCAATTCTTTGTTCTCAAGTGCGGCTGCGTTCTCAATCCCTACATAGCTGAACCCCTCGTTGTCGGAGCGATTGAGCGGAACATTGTCCTTGATGTAGATGCGGTAGCCTGTGGCATCCTCCTTGAGGGACTCCACATAGTTTCTAATCTTGCGCTTTAGGCATACATCGGTGACGATGCCTTGATTTGTTTCGGGATCTATGCGGGGCATGTTGCCGATATCGGGGTCACCGTTGGGGTTGCCGTTTACGACGTCGAACAGGATTACGAACTCATAGCGGTTTTTGATTGCATTTTCAAACATTTTAATTTTCCTCCTCAATATTGTTGTTTTTCTTTTCGTAGCGTTTTTGATAATAACCAAGAATGAACATTCCTTGTTCTTCAAGCGTTAGAGTCTTTGGGAAATCCGTGCCGAGCTTGACCATGATATCCGTTATTTCATTTTCAAAATATCCTGCCAATCTTGGCTTTTCCCTTGCAACTACCCTAATGTGATGGGTCTTTAGCCTGAACAGCGTTGACATCACAACCTTAGGGGTAACCGAAGCGGAGTTGAAGTACCTATCTTTAATGGTCACCTTTAGCTCCGGACTGGCTGCTCGTTGTATATTTTCTAAAATACAAAAGAGCTGTCCCAAACAATAAGCCACATTTTTCTCTTGTTTCATAAGTGCCTCCTTGATTTCATATCCATGATTTTTAATTAAAACAGCTTTTATTAGGGCTGCTCGTCTCATGCTTATCTTGCGCTTTATACATTCTCCGTCTTTGTTGTATTTATCGCTTTCCGCCCGAATCCTAATTATTGTCCGTTGAAGAAGCGTTGAGGGGTATCTGCTCCCGTTAATTATTGAGCGAAAGAATTCTCCTGCCGTTTGTGACGAAACCCTCTTCATATT
The DNA here is from genome assembly GCA_030526995.1 of Clostridia bacterium. GTDB lineage: Bacteria > Bacillota > Clostridia > Christensenellales > CAG-138 > JAQUTY01. The sequence continues at coordinate 8,090 of JAUNBP010000032.1, read as the reverse complement.
TTCCTTTTTCTTCTTCTTTTCATCATATCGAATTATTGAAAGCAGGAGTTTTTCCACTGAAAAGTTTATCAATCTGTTATCGCTTTGTCTATTCGGGACAATCTCCAGTCGCTCATAATGCTCCTTGATGTTCTTCATTATGTTTCCGAAGCTGTCTTGAAGGAAGAAGCGTACCGAAAGCCGTGCCGCATTGGGTACGATGCCGAGGATATAGAAGCGGTTTTGGGGATTTACGGGCAGACCGTCCCAGTCCGTGTTTTCGCCGTTGGCTATCGCTTTTACAAATGCTTCAAGATCGCCGGATGAAACCTTGTCATCAGTGCACGAAATGTTTGCAAAGACCTCTTGGTACTGCTCCTGCGCATCCTCCGCCCAGAAAACGGTCGTGGTGTCGCCTATGAGCATTGCCATTTGTTCCCCTTTACTATTTTTTTGTGCGAGAAGATAATTCAATGCTGTAGTGTACGCAAATTCTGCATACTTGCCTACAGGGGCGTTTTCCCCCTGTTTTCTTCCATATGAGTTAAAGGCATCCTTGTCAAAGCTCACCAGTGTCCATCCGTTTGGTGACGGCTTGGCTATCACGCCTTTAACACTGTTATGAATCCTTACAATTTCCGTTTGTTCCCCCGTTACAAGACAGAGTCCTTCCTCTCCCTTTCCCTGCTCTGAACATGAGTCGTCACTTACACGCCTAATCTCTTTATCGTTGTGAATAAAGGTTCCGTCGCTCATCATAAAGAGATAATTTGCATCTTTCATAAAGCATGAAATGTTTGATGCTATGATTTCATTGGAAAGGGCAACTTCCGTATTCCATTGTTCTAAAAACCGTAACAGCGCCTTTGCGGCATAAGAATTGCAGTTTGCAAGCAACTCTTGATGTTTTTCGGCAAAAAGGGAAAAACGCATTTTAGATTTTTCAGTTACCTTAGGCACCTTTCCGCTTTCAATGCCCAAACAATACATGGAATTATCACAAAGGAAATAGGCCGGCGGCCTTTGTCCCGACCGCTTGAAATGAAGCGGGACTTCGCGCTTTGTGGATTTGTCAAGTTGAAAGATATCCAAGAGCTGCCCGTCCTTGTCAATCTGGAGCGCATAGGAAACGTTGGTCATAGCCCAGCCGGGGCGCGGGATTTCGCCCTTTCGGTCGAGGGCTTCGTACAGGCTTGTCAATGCTTGAAGTATCATCTGTACACCTCCTTGCTGTTTAGGGGCGGCACGGTGATAACCCCGTTTACAAGCTTTGCCCTAAAGAACATCGGCTTGATGTTTTTCGAATCCGAATAATCCATGTCGTAGAGCATAAAGCCCAAGTCACGCTCCTCATTCGGATAAGCCGTTGGAATATCGCCGCCCTGCCAAGCTCTGAAATTTGCGGCAAACTCTCGGCAGCCAAAGCAGGGCTGGTGATAGCACCTTCCCTTTTCGAGCCTGCGGCGCATGATGTCGCAAAACTTGCCCTCGTTGTCGTTGGGGGCTAATTTGTCTGTGACAAGCTCAAAGTGTGCTTCAATCACATAGCGCACGTTGCGAAGCACCATTGCCGCCCTCTGTTGGATGTCCTTCGAGGTATCGATGAAAAGCCGCTCGCTGCCGCCGTTTATTACGGAATTAACGTTCCTCGCCGAAATTGTGCTTTTCACCTCGTTTCGTCGGACGTTGGAGAACTCAATAGGGTTTAGTACATAGATTTTATCTATTACCCATCGAATCCCCGGGTGCCAGTAGATTGCGTCCAAGATGCCCCGCGCCGCCGAGGGCGTTATGACCTCGTAGCTTACGCGCTCTACCTTCATTTCGGGTCTGTTGAACGATGCGTAGTCGCCCCAGACCTCCACCAATACAGCCATTTACCTCTCTCCTTTCGTTTCTATATGAAGATGCCCTTTCCTTCGTCTGCGCCGAAAGCGAGTCCGGTGCTTTCGTTATAAAGGGAAACGTCCCTCAAAATCCCTGCGTTCTCGGCTATAGGCTCTATGGCGCCGATGTTCAAAAGCTGCTTGTAATGGTTTTCGTACACGCCCACGGCATATTGTCCGAGCTTTCGAATAAGGGACTTTGTGGGCCTTGAGTTTATAAGTTCATCGGTCAAGCGCTTTCCGTTTGCAAGCGGGATATAGATTGTATAGCCGCAACCGTCTATGAGTTTGAATCTCTCGGCCGTGGAGCGAAACGCCCAAGCGCCGCCCTCAACCGATCTTGCTATGCTCTTTTTATCAAGCTCCTCCCCGCTTTTAAGGGTGTAAAGCAGGAAGCTGAAATAGTCGTGTATCGCCTCCTCGGAATCGGGCTTTTCATGCTTTCTGAGCGTATGCCTTGCAGCTCCGATATTCTGCTGTAAGGTTTCGGGCGCCCTTTGCTCGGTTTCAAAGATGTGAACCGTACTTTGCTCCACCGCCCTTTTTCCCTCTCGGTTGCACCTGCCTGCCGCCTGAATTATCGAGTCCAGCCCTGCCATCGCCCTGTACACCGTTGGGAAGTCCACATCTACTCCCGCCTCGACAAGGCTTGTGGATATGACCCTGCAGGGAAGCTCCGCTTTGAGCCTGTCCCTTATCGTTTTTAGAACCGCCCTCCTATGCTCGGGGTACATCATGGTCGAAAGATGGAAAACGCCCTCCCCCTCCGTCAGCGAAAAGAGCTTCTGCGCCTGCTTGCGGCTGTTGACTATGCACAAAACCCGATTCTCGTTGCAAAGGCGTCTTGCAAGTTCGGCATCGTCGAGCTTTCCCTCCCGCTCGTATGTAACCCGCTTAAAGATTGGGTTTTCCGAAAGTATTTTGGGGCACAGCTCCCTAATCTCCATATCAGGCAGATACTTTTCAAAGATTTGACCCAGCGCAGGCTGCGTAGCCGTGCATAGAACAGCCGAGCAGCCGTACAGTTTGACAAGCTGTGAGATTGCGGCTACGCATGAAGTAAGATAGGGCACGGGCAGCATCTGCGCTTCGTCAAAGATTATCACGCTGTTGGCTATGTTGTGCAGCTTTCTGCATCGGGACGGTTTTGCCGCATACAGCGATTCGAAGAACTGCACGGCCGTTGTCAGTATCAGCGGGGCATCATAGTTCTCCGAAGCCAGATATGCCCTGCTCTTTATTTCGCTCGGCGTGTCGTTGCCGAACTCGGCGTTTGCGTGGTGTGCAATCACGCTGCCCTCTCCGAAGATTCTTTCAAAGACATCCGCCGTTTGGTCGATTATGCTCGTGTAGGGTATGACGTATATGACCCTCCTGAGCGCATTTTTCTCGGCGTGCTTTAAGGCAAACGCCATGGAGCTTACGGTCTTTCCTCCGCCGGTAGGTACGGTCAGCGAAAAAAGTCCCTTTTCGCTGCCTGCAGCGTCCATCAATGTGCGAAGGATATTGCAGCGGGTCCTGTTCAACTCATTGTAGGCGTCCCACCACGGCTCGATATGCTTTTCAAGTTTTTTACCGTATGCAGACAGTTCCTCATAGCCGCCTCGAACGACTGCCCCGTTTTGCATGAAGCTCTCGGTGTCTAAAAAGTCCGCATCTACGAGGCAGGAATAGAGCATCTTTGTGAAAAAGTATGCGTCCAAATTGCTTGAGCAAAGTTTTTGAGGCACGGTGGCGTTGGGTATGGACTCAAAATCTTCTTTGAATCCGCTGTAATCCTCAACCTCCTTTTTCATCCTTCCGTGGAAGGTCGGGCTTCCCGCAACATCCGCTTTTTGGTTCCCCAAGTCGGGCAAGCCGCCGTGGTGCCCCGCTATGCAAAAGGCAGCGTAAGCATCCTTGACGTTGAACGCCTCCTTTGCCCCCGCCGTCGAATGGTCAACCTTTTCGCTGCCATTCTGTATGCGCCTTTGAAACGCATCGGAATATTTCCCGACATCGTGCAAGAGCCCGCAGCGATAGGCGGTCTCCTCGGCTCCGAACTCCGATGCAAAGCTCGCCGCAAGGGTAGCCGTTGCGATAAGGTGTTCCTTGACCGTTTGCTCCCGTCCTGAATCGGGGTCGATGTGCGCAAGATATTTCACTTTTCCTCCTGTCCAAAGCCTTGGGCTTTTTTGCTTGCAAGAGCTGCTTTGGAATTATACAGCATAGCGTTTTCGTCTTGAATGCGATGTGGAATCTTTATACAATTCAATTTTAGGGGTTTTAGCAAATATTGTCAATAAGAAAATCGGGATTTTTTATGCGGAATCGGTTTGAAGTCGCTTTTTAGTGCGGTTAATGCGTTGGGGTGTTGGGCTCGATATGGAAAGGCCCTGTTTCCATAGGCATTGGCTATGGAAGTGTATTAACTATACGTATTTGCTCTTTGTGTTGCGGAGTAATATAATGTGGGTGAGCTTAAGCAGGGACTAATTTTGGAGGAAGCGATGCAAAGGGAAGAGTTGATTGCGGAGATTGTTCAAAATCTTAGGGATGCGGGCTGCGAGCGTGACAAGATAGAGCGGTTTTTGGCGGAGTTTGAGTCGGGTTGCAGGGAAAGGCAGCTCCGTCTGCTGCGGCAGCACAGGGACTGTCTTTTGAACAGGGTTCATGCGGAGGAGCGGAAAATCGAATGCTTGGACTATCTTATATATCAACTTTGTCAGAAGGAGGATGCAAGGTTATGAGGGCTGCGTTATTCGGTGGCACTTTGAGGCGCTTGCTTGGGCTTGGGCTCTGTGCTGTTTTGCTCTGCATCCATGTGGCTTGCGGGGAGGGGCCCGTGCAGGGGGAAGGTTTGGCTGACCCCACTGTCACGGAGCCTGTGGTAACGCAAAATACAGCGGTGCCGACGACGGCGGAGTTATCTACACCTCTGCCCGAGGTTAGTGAGCCTGCCGTGCAGGAGACGAATGAAACGGAGGAAACGGAGATGAAATTATACGTTCAGGTTGGGGAAACGACCTTTACGGCGAGCCTAAACGAGAATGAGGCGGTGGACGCCCTTTTAGACCTGCTCAAGGAGGCACCGCTGACGATTAGGATGCGAGACTATGGCGGCTTTGAAAAGGTGGGAGCTTTGGGGGTGAGCCTGCCCGCCTCCGACAGTCGAACCACCACGCAAGCGGGGGATATAGTCCTCTATAACGGCAATCAAATAGTGATATTCTACGGGTCCAACACTTGGAGCTACACCCGTCTTGGGAGTATCGATGATCTCAGCTTCTGGGCGGAAGCCTTAGGAAGCGGTGAGCTTGAAGTAACATTTTCAATAGGAGGTATGGAATGAATATTTTAGTATTGAACGGAAGTCCGAGGCCCGACGGGAACACGGCTGCGTTGGTGAACGCCTTTTTGGAGGGTGCGGCGGAGAACGGGCACAAGGTCACGGTAGTCCCCGTCTGTCAAAGAAAGATTGGCGGCTGCCTTGCCTGCGAATACTGTCACACCAAGGGCAACGGCAAATGCATTCAGCAGGACGATATGCAGGAAATTTATCCGCTGTTGGAGGAGGCGGAGATGATAGTCTTGGCGTCACCCATCTACTATCACAGCTTTACGGGTCAGCTTCAGTGCGCAATCAACCGCATCTACGCCCTCGACAAGCCGAAAAACCTCAAAAAGGCGGCGCTCATCATGTCCTCGGGCAGCAACCATGTTTTTTGCGGCGCAATCTTTGAGTATCAAAATTCCTTCCTGAATTATCTTAATTTGAAGGATATGGGAATATACTCCGCCTATGGCAAGGAGAACAAGTCGGAGGCAAAGCTAAATGAGCTGCGGACCTTTGGCAGAAAATTGAAATGAGAAAGGGAACGATTCTATGAAAAAACTGGGCTTTGGGTTGATGCGCCTGCCGCTTTTAGACCCCAACGATGCCGACAGCATCGATATAGAGCAGGTCAAAAAGATGGTGGACGTGTTCTTGCAGAGGGGCTTTACCTACTTTGACACGGCGTGGATGTACTGCAACTTTAACAGCGAGAGCATTGTAAAAACGGCGCTTACAGAGCGTCACCCCCGTGAGAGCTTTACGCTTGCCACCAAGCTGCACGATGCCTTCTTTCACAGCATGGAGGACAGGGACAAGGTATTCTACGCACAGCTTGAAAAGACCGGTGCGGGCTATTTCGACTACTATCTGCTGCACGGAATTGAGAGCGGAACCTATCCCAAATATGAGGAGTTCGATTGCTTCAACTGGCTTTTGCAAAAGAAGGAAATGGGGCTTGTGCGTCATGCGGGCTTTTCCTATCACGACAACGCCGAGCTCTTGGACGAAATCTTGACCAAGCACCCCGAGATGGAGTTTGTGCAGCTTCAAATGAACTATCTCGACTGGGACAGCGAGTGGATTCAGTCCCGTGCCTGCTACGAGGTGGCGACCAAGCACGGCAAGCCCGTCATCGTCATGGAGCCCGTAAAGGGCGGCACGCTTTCATCGCTGCCCGAGGATATGGACGCCCTTCTTAAGGCAAAACGGCCCGATATGTCCGCATCCTCGTGGGCGGTGCGCTTTGCAGCCACGCCCGAAAACGTGATGGTGGTGCTGTCGGGCATGAGCAACATGGAGCAGCTTATGGACAACACCTGCTATATGCAGGACTTTGTGCCGCTTGACGACGCCGAGCAGGCCTTGGTAAAACAGGTTGCGGATAGGCTTCGCCAAAGCATTGCCATACCCTGCACGGGCTGCGCTTACTGCACGACGGGCTGCCCGCAGAGGATTGCGATTCCGCAGTATTTCTCGCTGTACAACGACGATATGCGGGAGACCGTGGTAAAGCCTTGGACCGCTAATTTCCCCCGATATGCAGACCTTGCAAAGAAGTTCGGAAAGGCTGCCGACTGCATAGGCTGCGGTCAGTGCGAGAGCGTCTGCCCCCAGCACCTGCCCATAATTTCGCATCTGCATTCGGTGTCTGAGCGGTTTGACAGGTAGGATAGGAACTGAAAAGCTTGATGCGGACGCATTGAGCTTTTTATATGTTTGAGTGGATGTAGTAGAGCGTCAGCGTGTCGGTATCGAAAAAATAAACCGTGTAATTATCGTAGAGTTGCAGGCTTTTATCGACTATTTTCACATAGTCCCCCGCATTTATGCACCCGCTGTCGAAGTCATACTCGTCCAGCCTGTCCGAGGCCTTCATCCAATCGCCAAAATTATCAAAGTAGCCCTTGATGCTCTCAATGTCAGCCTCACCTACCTCGGTGTAACCGTCGTTCTTGGTAATCTCCTCTTTGGAAGCATAGATGTACTTGCAGTAATCCGTGTAATCCTGAAACCCGCTCGGATCCCAGTGCTCCTCGCTGTATAGGTACCCCTTGGGAACGGATGAAGCATTTATGAAAAGAACATCACAAGCGGCAAAAGATACTGCCAAGGCAGCCATAACGCACAGAAATACCCTTTTTTTCATTCTACGACCTCCGCAGTGAACGCATCGATTCTGAAAATAGGCATCGAGGAATCGAGCGCACCGAGATTCCCCACGGCAACTTCCATAATCGCATTGTCCTCTATCGAAACGAGGTAGGCTTCTTCATACATATGCTTAACCCCGTCCCAAGCCTCGCCGTACATCTGCTCCGTCAGGGCAAGCGCATACTCGTTGACCCTGTACCAAAGCAGCACCTCGCCGCTCTTTGCGTCAAAGACTATGACGGCGGTGTCGTTGTCCTGCCCATACAGGCTTGAGTCTTGGACAACCACAGCCCAGCGGGTGTTATCCTCGTCATATAAGGCATGGGCACTCCACTGCTCCTTTGAATAGTCGATGTTCGGCAGGATAAAGGTCTTAACGGCGTCACAGGCGTATACAACCGCCTCTTCCTCGGTTTGGCAAGCCTGCCGCTCCGTCCATATGCCGACCTCGTCCAACTCGTAACGCAAATGCTCTGCTGCAACGGAAGTATTCCTATCGTCGCTCGAACAGCCCAACAGGGCTATTAGCAGCAACAGCGGAAAAATTCTTAAAAACGCCTTCATCTTGCTTCCCCCTTTTTATTGATGCTACATAATGATTATACGCAGGGGGAGGCTGCTCCGTCAAGGAAAAAAAAAAACCTCGGAAATGAGGCTTTTTTGACAGGCTGATATTTGCCCTGCAAATATTTCATGGCGAAGCCATCAGCCTGTCAAACAACCCCTATTGAGCGAGAGCGAAAATGGGGGTTGTTGCG
>JAUNBP010000031.1 GCA_030526995.1 Clostridia bacterium | reverse complement strand
CCACTCCCTGTCCGGTTTCTACCCCCTCCGTGTCCAGTTTTAGTTTACCACTTCATTTTCGCGTCCGAAAAGAAATGAAGAAGAAAAAACCCCCGTGAGGGTAATAACGGTAACGGCGGGCGGAACCGCACCTATTCAAATCCTCCGAGCGGTTGACAGGAGAAAAGTGAGGGGGTATAATTATAATGTAGAAATTTGCAATCGTTGTGATAAGCGGGGTTAGCTTGAGCAAAGGGGTTTGGGTTATGAAACGGGTTGCTGAAATTTTATTTGTCTTGTGCTTGCTGGTGGCGGTCTTTGGCTGCGGCGATTCCGTTTCGGATGTGCCGCCTGCTAAGGAGACGGCGGTCTTGCAGGCTGCTACCGACACGCCCGTGCCCGCTACGGCCAATCCCACGCCCGAGCCCACAGCCGTGCCCACGCCCACGCCGAATCCGCTATGCGGAGAGTGGGTCTTGCAGGGGTTTAGCCTGAAGCTAAACGCCGACGGCAGCTTTGAAGCCGAATACGAGGGTGCAAAGAGCGCGGGAGTCTATCGGGAGGAGGGCGCAAGGCTCATCTTTGAGCTTTTGGACGGCGGGGAGTATGCGGTGGGCTATGCCTTGGACGGGGAGGGCCTTTGCATTGAGCAGACGGAGCAGGAGCCGCTCATCTTAAGTAGAGGGGAGGGTTCGGAATGAAGCGCATAACTTCAAGCATTCTCTGCCTTTTGTTCTGCTTTTTGCTGTCTGCGCCCGTTTTGCGATCGCTTGCGAGCGAGACCTTGAAGATTGATTATGTGTACACCCGAGGCGGCGTTGTAAACTGCGAGCTTGCCCAAGGCTTTACCGCACAGTACTGCTGCTTCTCCTCCGTAAACACCTGTCCCGAGTTGGACTCCCCCGACTGGACAAGGGTTTCGGGGCGGTGCTTTTCCGTGTTCAAAAGCGACGGGGACTACTATTTATTCGTTAGAGATGCAGAGGACAGGGTAAGCGAGCCCTTCCCCGTGAGCGTCGATTCCGACTTCAACTACGTGATAAAGGCGGAGGGGCTGCGGGCGTTGAGCGAGCCCTTGGAGGACTTTTTGAACAAGAACGGCAGCGGCACGGAGCAGCTGAATGCAGCGATTGCTGCGGATACGGTTGCGGCAGGGCTTTACACCCGCTGCGGCGTTGTGACTGCGGCGGTGTCGCTCGTTTCGCACATGGCGGAATACGGGGCCTCCGTGGTATATCAGGGTCGGGGCTCGTATCAGGATGACGAGGACTGGGGCGTAAACCCCCGCTGGGGCGCAAGGCTTGGCACGCCCACGAGCGACGGCAACGGAACCTACTACTATGAGGGTATGCAATGCGTGGCATCGATAGTGTGGGCATACAAGCAGGCGGGAATAAACCTGTATAATCGGGAGGCGGGCTCACAGATAGGCTGCTTGGGCGAGTGGGAGAAGAGCGGCGACAACAGGATAGCCTATGATGCGGCGCAGAGCGGCGACATCGTTCAACAGGGCGGGCACTTCCTCATGGTCGTGGACAGGCTCGACACCGACGGCGACGGGGCTCACGATTCCTACCTGACCTACGAGATGGAGGCCCCGCATCTCTCCTTTTTGATTCTCACGTTTCGGCAGGTTCGCTACCGAACCTTTTTCGATATGAGTGCGGTCTTTGAAAATGCAGGAAGGCACAGAGACAAGGCATACTTTTGGAACGACAGTTTTTTCATACCCGCAGAAGCCTTCCCCGAACACCTTATGCTTGCCTATGAAAAAAGTGCGGAGGACAGGGCTTTTTACCGACTGCTGTCGGGGCTTGGTCTCGTCCGCAAAGAGGGGAGCGGTGGGGTATGAGAGCTTATCGCCTTCATCCGAAATTGCACAGACTGACGACGCTCATATTTGTTTTGAGTCTCCTTTTCGCATTGGCGCCGGCGAGTGCTTCGGATGAGGGCGGTAATATTGCGGAACACCTGTCCGCACAATGCACGATAAGCACGACGATAAACACGAGTTCGAACTACTATATAACAAAGCTCACCGATGACGACACCGAGACCGCCCAGCGCATAGCGGCGGGCAGGAGCATAAGGGCGGAGTGGGACGAGACCGTTCCGGTGCGCCGCCTCTTTATACAGTTCTATTATGAGCCCGCTTCCTACCTCGTTAGGCAGTATGACCTCTTGGGCGAGGTGCTTTCCGAGGGCTACGGCGAGCTGTTTTGGAACGTTGGAATCGACATCTTGGACGGGGCGTACGGAGTTGAGATAGTTGCCCTCGAACAGGAGATAGCGCTTTGCAGCTTTAAGCTGTACGGCGAGGGCGAGGTGCCCAACTGCCACGACTATGAGCCTACGCTTGAAAAGGCGGATTACATGCTGATTGCGATGCATCCCGACGACGATGTGCTGTTCTTGGGTGCAATCATCCCGATATACGGAGCCGAGCAGGGGCGGCAGGGCATAGCCCTATACGTTGCAACCCGCTATCGCATCCGCAAGGACGAGGCGCTGAACGGGGCTTGGGTCATGGGGCTTCGCAACATGCCGATATTGGGGGACTTTGAGGACATTCCCTCGGAGTACAAAGAGCAGAACAAGGACAGCTTCACCAAGGCCATGCTCGTGTCCTACTTTGTGGAACAGCTTAGAAAATACCGTCCCGAGGTGGTCATATCGCAGGACGTAAACGGCGAATACGGGCACTGGCAGCATATTTTGATGGTCGATGCCCTCATGGACGCCGTCCCGCTTGCAAACGACCCCGAGTACGACGCCGCCTCCCTCGAAAAGTACGGAACGTGGGAGGTCAAAAAGCTCTACCTCCACCTGTATGAGGAGAACAAGCTGAGCCTGCCCGTGAATGAGCCGCTCTCGGCGTTCGGCGGTATGACCGCCGTGGAGGTGGCAAGGGAGGCCTTTGCCTGCCACACCTCGCAGCAGAGCACCCGCCATGCGGTCACGAACGAGGGGATATACAGCCTCTCCGACTTCGGGCTTGCCTATACCACCGTGGGCTTGGACACCGAGGGCGTAAACGATATGTTTGAAAACATCGACCCGAGCACGATAAGCTCCCATGTTTTGGACACGCCCACCCCGATGGTAACCGAGACCGCACCCACACCCGCAACAAGCGAAACGACTTTGGAGCCTTCGGCTGAGCCCACCGAAACGCCCGAGAGCTCGGATGAGCCCACCGAAACGTCCGAGAGCTCGGCGGTGCCCACCGAAACGCCCGATGCCTCTGTGGAGCCTATGGCGGAAACGGAGGAGGGCGCAAGCCCATGGACTTTTTGGGCTGTTGCAGGTGCAGCCTTGGCGGTGGCGGTGTTTGCCGTCTGCCTTATAAAACGACACAGGGGGAAGGGAAAACATGGAAGCTGAACGCAAACGAAACAAGGGTCTTAGAAGGAAGTTCATCATTCTTGCCGCAGCAGCGGCGTTGCTCATAGCGGGGGCTGCCGTATTCTTTGGGCTGTATTCGATAATAGGCGGAAAGGTCTACAAGCGCAGCACCGAGATTTTGACGGCGGAGGGCTCGCCGCCCCCTGCAGAGAAGTTGGGGAGCCTGACGGAGCTTCGCCTTTTGGATCTTAGGGGCTGCGAGGGCGTAGACTATGAATACGTACAAGCGGCGGAAGCTGCCCTACCCGAGGGTTGTGAGATAGTCTGGAGCGTGCAGCTCGGCTGCGGAAGCTTTGACAGCGACAGCACGGAGCTTACGCTGCCCTCCGTTTCGGCGGAGGATGTGGACAAGCTGACGTATTTTAAGGGGCTGCTCTTTGTAGATGCCTCGGGCTGTAGCGACTACAAAACCCTGTTTGCGGCTCAAACAAGCTATCCCGAGGTTGAATTTTACTACACGCTGACGGTGGGCTCCGCCGTTCTCGGCAGCTTTGACAGCGCCCTCGTTGTGGGCGGAACGCCAAACCTTGAGCAGCTTCAAGCCGCCCTCTTTGCGTTTCCCCTGCTTTCGGAGATTGACTTTACCGAGGCTGAGGTGGACGCTTTGGAGATTACGGCGTTTGCAGATTCAAACCCGCAGCTTGAGCTCAACTACCTGCTGCAAATAGGGGAGCTATTTTTCGACCCGCAGGCGGAGCAAATAAACCTCTCCGGGGCAAACCTAAAAAGCGCAGAGGAAGCGGTCTCGTTTTTGAACTGTTTTTCGAATTTGAAGGGCTGCAACCTTTTGGACAGCGGGCTAACACCTTCGCAGGCGGAGCAGGTGGCACTGTCCTGTCCAAACCTTACGGTGCGCCGTCAAATCGAGCTTTGCGGGCTGCTCTTTGACAGCGAGAGCCAAAGCGTTGACCTTAGAGGCGCCGAGGTCAAATCGGACGAGCTTGAAGAAAAGCTCGGCAGCTTTTCAAACCTTGAAACCCTCTATCTGCCCGACGCCGCCCTGACCTATGAGGAGCTTTTGCCGATAATTATAGCCCACCCCCAAGTTTTCATCGCCGTTAAGCTGAACTTTTGCGGGCAGGAGGTTTCTTCCGAGACCGCGGAACTCGATATAAGCGGCTATGCGGTGGAGGATTTTGACGGGTTTTATGCGCAGCTTCAAGCCTTCCCCCGCCTTGAAAGGCTCGTCATGTGCGGCTGCGGGCTTGAAAACGAGCGGATGGAGCAGCTTATGGAGGGCTATCCCGAGACCCGCTTTGTGTGGACGGTAAGCATAGGCCCGCATGAGGTTAGAACCGATGCGATAGGGTTTTCAACGAAGAATCCGACCAAGTACACGAGCGACAAGGCCACCGATGAGTATAACGAGCTGGTGAAAAAGACCGTTAGGCTCTACGAGGGCGATATCGAAGCGTTGAAGTACTGCACCGACCTTGTGGCACTCGACTTGGGGCATAATTATCTTACCAATGCCGACTTGGAGGTCTTAAAATACCTTCCCAAGCTGCAAATTCTAATCCTTGCGGACAATAAGATAACCGATATCAGTGCGCTTGCAAGCCTGCATGAGCTCGTGTATGTCGAGCTGTTCATGAACCGAATCCCCGACGTGTCGCCGCTTACGGGCTTGGAAAAGCTGCTCGACGTGAACATATGCAACATCGGGCTAAGCGACCTTACTCCGCTGTACGAACTCAAATCGGTGGAGCGGCTCTTTTATGCGATGAACGAATTTTCCCGAGCCGAGGGCAAGGCGCTTGCCGATGCGCTGCCCTCCTGCGAGTGCAACTACACTACGACCGACGAAACCGGCGACGGCTGGCGGGAGCATCCCCGCTATTTCTGGATGCGTGAGTTTTTCAAGGATTAACCTCTGAGCGAAGGCCCATATCGAGCAGGGCGGAGGTGCGGAAGGCGTTTTCCATGGCCTCGGTCTTGAGATAGCCGTTATATCTTTGGCATACGGCGTTTACGGAGGCGAGCCCCAAGCCCTCCCGCTCACCGCCGTCGGAGGCCTTGCGAGAGTAAAACAGCCCGTTTTCCATGTAGCGATAGACCCCGTCGCTGCTGTTTTCCACCATGAGCGAGAGGAAATTGCCCTGAATCAGCGAGCGCAGCTTGATGTAGCGGTGCCCCTCCTCCATGCGCAGGCAGGCTTCCAAGGCGTTTTCCAAAAGATTGCCCAGCACTATGCATATGTCCGTATCCGAAATGGCACCTATATCCTTTGGCACCTCAAAGCGGGCGTCGAGGATTATCCCCTGCTCTTCAATCAGCGAAAGATAGTGCGAGGCTATCGCATTGCAGGAGTAATGCTCACACCAATTGTGCGAGGTGGCGGGGGGAAGTGCACAGATTAGGCTTTCGATATAGTCCTTTAGCCCCTCGGCGTCGCCGTCTTGCTGCAGCTTTTTCAAGACCGCAAGCTGATGCCTAAGGTTGTGCCGCATCTGAGCCTCGGCTTCGATGCTCTTTCGAAAATGCTCATATTGATCCCGCTCAAGCTCGAGCAGGTGTTGGGCGGCCCGAGCGTTTTCGCGGACGGCGGAGGCCTGAGCCTCCTTTTGAAAGGTTTGGGCCATGAGATAGCAGGTGAGAGCGCAGCCGGCGCAGACCAAGAGCCTGCTTAGGATGAACAAAAGGCTCGTTATTGCCGAGGTGTCCTGAAAGAAGCCGCCGGAAAGCAGGCACAGCCCCGCAAAGAGCAGGGGCAGCAGCCAAAAAAGCTGCCAAAGCCCCTTATCCTCCGGCCAGAGGGCAAAGAGCTTTTTCAGCACCCTTGAAAGCAGGGGCAGGCTTATGCCGATGAGCGGGAGCTTGACTATGTTGCTGATAAGGTAGGGATGCGTTTGGGCAAGGACGCCGCCAAAGCGCAGTTCCACAAAGTTGGCTATGCCGAGGACTATCAAGTTGTAGACCACGACTATCGATAGCAGGAAGAGATTTTGAAAAAAGCCCATCCGCACGAAGAAGAACGGAAGCAGAAAAACGAGCAGCCCCGCAAGGGTTTGATAGATCTGCCCGTCCCAGTATTCCCCCGTAAAGCGGCTCTGCTCGAAGTATAAAAACAGCACCTGAATGCAAAACACTACGGCATAGACCAAGAGCAGCAGCCAAAGCGGAACCCGAAGGCTTTTGCGCTTGGGATAGTAGCGGATAAAGCCGTCTGCCGCCAATATTATAAGGTTGTTGAACAGTATTCCCAAGGGCATGAGCTTAAACCTCCTTTGACAGCTTGGACAACAGATAGCTCTTAAAGGCGTCGATGCACTGCTTTCGCCCGTTTTGGCGTATGTAAACCCGAGCCCCGTTTTCCATCGTAAAATCCGAATCGACGCCCGCAACGTGGTCAAAGTTCACGATGAAGGAGCGGTGACAGCGGAAGAAGTTGGGGTTGGATATCAAAAGATGAAAGTCCTCGAGGCGCATGGTGGTTCCGGTTTCAATCACCTCGCCCTCAAAGTGGATAAAGCAGTTGTGGTTTCGTACCTCGATATAGAACACCTTGTCGAGCGGCACCTCTATCTTAGTGCCCTTAACGCTAATCTGCATAATGTTGCGCCGTTCGTTTTCAAGCTCGAGGCGCCGCCTTTGCAGCAGCCTTTTGACCTCGGCCGACGGCACGGGCTTTATAAGGTACTGCATCGCATTGAGTCTGAACGCTTCCAAGGCGTGTTCGGGGCTGCTCGTGGTAAAAACGAGCATGGTGGACTCGTCGGTTTCACGAAATTTTGCGGCGGCGTCCAACCCGTTTTTGCCCGATAGGTATATGTCCATGAAAACCAAATCGAAGCGGTTGAGCAGGGTGGAGTTTAGAAAGGCCTCCGCAGTTTCAAATCGAAAGATGCGAGCGTTCGGCTCCTGTTCGGAGATTAGGGAAAAGAGATGCTCCGCATCCCTCATCGTGTCCTCGACAATCGCAATTTTCAAGTTCATGGCCGACCTCCCAAATACAGTATAACACAGAATTTGACGGTTAGGCACATTTTTTGTCATTTGTCAAGGGTTTTTTACGCAACGCAGAATGCGCTTGAGATTAAGCAAAAACAGATGATACACTCCATATAAAGGAGAGTGGGTGAAATGATGAGAAAGCTGTTTGTTTTTGGTCTTGTGTTAGTCATGTTGCTTTGCTCTGCAGGCTGTGATGAGCCCTTTGATGAGGACTACTACGGCGATGAGTACGACTACTATGACGATACCGACGACTACTAGGAGGACGACTACTACGGGGACGAGTACGATTCCTACGACGGGGACAGCAGCGTCTCGGGCGGCGGAAGCTATTCGGGTGATAAAACCCAAAGCGCTTGGACGGTCTTTGTCTACCTCTGCGGCACCGACCTTGAGAGCGAGGGCGGCGCAGCAACCCACAATTTGGAGGAGCTTGCGGCCTCTACGGCGTCGGATGAGGTGCGCTTTGTAATTCAGAGCGGCGGAACCTATGAATGGTGGAACGATATCATCGGCGGCAATGCGATTCAGCGTTGGGTGCTAAGCAGTGGGGAATTTCTGCTTGCAGACGAGCAGCCGCTTTCCAACATGGGCGATGCAAAGACCTTAGGCAACTTTTTGAGCTGGGGCGTTTCCTCCTTCCCCTCCGATAATTACATGGTTATCTTTTGGAATCACGGCGGCGGCTCGGTTTCGGGCGTTGCCTTCGATGAGCTTTACGACAACGACAGCTTGGATCTAAACGAGCTTTCCGAGGGGCTTTCCATGGCGGGAGCGGAGTTTGAGCTTATAGGCTTTGACGCCTGCCTTATGGCGAGCTTGGAGACGGCGGCGGCGATTGCGCCCTACGGCAACTACATGGTGGCATCCGAGGAATATGAGCCGGGCGAGGGCTGGGCCTATACCGCCTTTGCCGACTACCTTGCAAATAACCCAACGGCGGACGGCGAGGACTTGGGCAAGGTGATATGCGACAGCTATTATCAAAAGTGCGCTCAGACCGACAACGATGCCATGGCTACGCTTTCGGTCGTCAATCTTTCCAAGGTCGATGCGCTGATAAACAGCTTTTCCGCCATGGCGGAGGAGATGTCGGGGGTCAGCGGCGATATAGATACCTACCGCTCCCTGATAAGCGGTATCAACAGGGCGGAGAACTACGGCGGCAACACCGACGAGGAGGGCTATACCAACATGGTGGACTTAGGCGACCTCGTTATGAACACGCAGGACGTGCTTTCCGACACCGCCGACGAGGTTTTGGACGCCCTGTTCGATGCGGTGGTCTACAACGTGTACGGCAGCAGCCGCAAAAATGCAAACGGGCTCTCGGTGTTCTTCCCGATAAACAGCGACAGCAGCGAGTTGGAGGGCTTTGCAAGGATAGCGCCGAGTGCGGAGTATGTGCGCTTTGTCGAGGCCATTTCGGACTGGACCGCTCCTGCCGAGACCGTTGCGGGCACCGAGGCGGTGGACAGCGTTTCGAGCGGAGATTATGAGGTGGATTTTTACACCTACATCGATGAGGACGCCTTCTACACCCTCGTCATAGATTCGGGGCTTGAGACCGTCGAATCGGTACAGTTTGCCCTGTATTACATGGACTACGAGTACAACGAGTACATGCTCATGGGCTACGATAACGATATCGAAGCCTATTGGGACGACGGAATTTTCCTCGACAACTTCAGGGGCGTTTGGCCCGCGATCGAGGGTTGCTACTGCGCCCCGACCCTGATAGCCGAGGAGGATGATTATAACCTCTATTCGATTCCGATTCTGTTGAACGGCGAACAGACCAACCTCAGAGCGGTCTACATTTGGGACAGCGATGAGGAGGGACATTTTGAGGTCTTGGGCGCTTGGGACGGCTTGGATTCGGAAACGGGCATGAGCTCCCGTGAGCTTATAAAGCTGAAGGACGGGGACGAGATAACCCTGCTGTTCTACGCAACGGACATGGACAGCGGCGAACAGGTTCTCTACGAGACCGACAGCTTTACAGTCAGCGGCGAGGTTGTAATGGAGGAAATTGAGCTGTTTGACGGCGAATATCTGTACACCTTCCAAATAGTGGATGTGTTCGGAGGCGAATACGTTTCGGAAGCCGTCATCTTGGAGTGCGACAACGGAGAAATCTATATCTATGAAACGGAGGAGAACGCTTGAAAACCAAGACAAGGGCATTGCTACTCTCTATCGTTTTGGGCGAGCTTGGGATTGACCGCTTCTATCTGGGCTATACCAAACTTGGCATTCTCAAGCTCATAACTCTGGGCGGACTTGGAATTTGGTGGGTCATGGACATCGTAAAGATAGCCAACGACAACCTTCCTGCCGCAGACGGCACTGAACTAATATAATTATCAAGGAGGAAAGAAATGGAAAAGAAGGAAAGAAAACAAAGGGATGTGGAACACATTCTCGAAATCTTAGTCGTGGTTATGCTGGGCCTCACGGCTCTGCTCACGGCGTGGGCAACTTGGATTGGCTCGCTGCACGGCGGGCAGCAGGCGACCAATTACACCGTAAGCAACAACCTCTCGTCCGACGGCAATGCCGAGTATAATGCGGGCGTTCAGAGCATGATGCAGGATATGCTGCTTTGGAACGAGATAAGCGACCTGCAATTGGACATCTTTGCGGCTCAGGATGAGGGCGACGATGCGGCGGTGGACCAGTATTGCTACAAGCTCTACTTTAAGCTCAACGACAATCTGACCGACGAGATGGCGGCGGCCATCGGTTGGGAGTTTGACGACGGCAGCGCAGATCTGACCTCTTTGGTTCTCGACTGGCTCGACAAGGACGAGGCTCTGGAAACGCCGTTTGCCGATGAGAGCTTTTCAGACCACTATTTCGTGGAGGCAAACGAACTGCTTGCAGAGTCCGAGGCAACCTTGGAACAGGGCAAGCAGGACAATCAAAACGGAGATGCGTTTGGGCTTGTCACGGTCATCTACGGCGTGGTACTCTTCCTGCTCGGTATCAACAGCTCGATGAAGTCGAAGAGAAACAAGATAGCGCTGATTATCATTGCGCTCGTGGGCTTTGCGATTGCAACCGTCTACATGCTCACAATTCCGATGCCGACGGGCTTCTCCATCGGCTCCTTCTTCGGAGGCTGATGCAAAACCTCAACCTACAAAACCGCCTTGCCTCAAACGTGGGCAGGGCGGTTTTTTAGTATGGGCAAGACTCCCTAACGGGCGGGCTTAGGCTTGGGGTTCGATGGGGTGGGTGAGGTAGCCGGTTTCGCCGTTCGGCGCCCCTTGCAGGTATTCGGTTTATCGCTCCTTTCAAAACTCTCCATGCTCCCGCTCTCAACCGTTCGGTATCTTCCTGTTGTTAACCCGTACCGCCTCCCAAAGGTCTGCAAGCTCCGAGGGATAGAGGAGCGTTACCTGCGCATCGAAGCAGCCGCCAAACAAATACGGAGGGGCGCCTTCAAAGATTGCACGGGTAAGACCGCTGCAGTCGCTGAACGCTGCGGAGAATATGGTGGTAACGCTTGCGGGTATCGTTACGGTGGCAAGCCTACTGCAGCCCGCAAACGCCCCCTCGTCTATTTCCTTTACGCCGTCGGGAATCGTAAAACTACTGCCCTCCTTGGCTGCGGGGTATTTAATAAGCAAGCGAAAATCCTTGGAAAACAGCACGCCGTCCGCCGAGGCAAAGTTGGGGTTGTCCGCCGCCACCTCGATTGAAGAAAGCTGCGAACAGCCATCAAAGGTCCAATAACCTATCGTCTCCGCTCCCTCGGAAATTATTATCTTTTCGAGCATTGAGCAGTCGGAAAACGCCCAATAGCCTATCTCCGTCACGGTATCGGGGATGGTGTAGCTTTTTTCGGGCTTGGAAGCGGGGAATTTGATAAGCTTTGAACAGCCCTTGTCAAACAGCACCCCGTCCACGGAAGCAAAATTTTGATTGTCGCCGTCCACCTCAAAGGAGGTCAGGGCAGTGCAGCCCGAAAAGGCACTGCCGTCCACGGAGGCAACGCCTTTGGGAAGCCCTATCCGAGTAAGGGAGGTGCAGCCGTAAAAAGCATAATAATAGATGGCTTCAACGCTGTCGGGCAGGGTTATCTCGGTGAGCTTTTCGCAGCTTGTAAAAGCGGAGCCTCCTATCTTTGTCACCCCGCTCGGAATATTTACCTTCATAAGCTCCGTGCAGCACATAAACACCCCGTCCTCAAGGCCGCCCAAGCCCTCGGGGAGGATGACTTCCGTCAGCTTGCAAAAGGCAAAGGCATAGCCTACAATGCTTGTTACAGAGTCGGGCACCTTATAGAACGCCCCGTCCTTCTGTGCGGGATATTTGATAAGGCTGCTTATGCCCTTGTCGAACAGCACCCCGTCTACAGAGGCGTAGTTTGGGTTTTCCGCATCGACCTCTACAAAACTTAGGGCGTTGCAATTATCCAAGGCCGAAGGAGCGAAATATGTCAGCGTTTTGGGCAGCCTTATCGTCTTTAAGCTGCTGCAGCTTTCAAACGCTCCCCCGTCTACGCTTACAAGCACGTCAGAAAGCGTTACCATCTCCAAGGAGGAGCAGTCGGAGAAGGTAAAATTCTTTATCTCCGTCACCTTTTCGGGAATCGTTATCTCCTTAAGCTCCGTGCAGCCGGAAAACGCACTTTCGCCTATTGCAACAAGGTCTTTGGGCAGCGTAATTTCACAAAGGCTTGTGCAGGAGTAAAACGCATATGCCCCTATGTCGGTAAGGCTCTCGGGAAGGATAATCCTTTCTATTATAGTACAGTCCAAAAAGGCGCTCCTGCCGATTCTTGCCGTGCCCTCAAAAACCGTGTAGTCCGTTCCCTCCTTTGCGGGAGGATAGCGGAGAAGGCTTGAAAAGTTTTTGCTGTACAGCATCCCGTCCAAGGAGGTAAAATTGGGGTTGTCATGGCTGACATTTATCGAGGTCAGAGCCTCGCACTCATTGAATATGCACTCACCCAGACTTGTCGTACCTGCAGGAATCGATATTTGCCTTAGCGCAGAGCAATAGTTAAACGCAAAATCGCCTATGCTTGTCAGGGAGTCGGGAAGAACTATGCTTTCAAGCCCGATGCAGCCGGCAAACGCATAATTCCCGATAAGGGACAGCCGCTTCCCCATGTTGACGCTTGCAAGGGAGGCGCAGTGCACAAAGGCATATTCGCCTATTTCGGTTACGCCGTCCCCGATGCTAACCGAGGTGAGGCTTTGACAAGCGCTGAACGCATTTGCGCCTATGCTTTTGACTGAGTCGGGGATGATGATCTCGGTAAGGTTATAGCAGCTTTGGAAGGCTCCCTCGCCTATGGCGGTCACCGTACTCGGAATTTGGTAGCTCGAGTCCTCTTTTTGGGAGGGATAGTGTATCAGACACGAAAAATCCGCATCGTACAGCACGCCGTCTTTGGCGGCATAATTGGGGTTGCCCTCCTCCACCTCTATGGGCGCAGAGATAAGCCACACGGCGTTTATATTTGTCACGCTGTCGGGAATCTTCAGCGCCTCTATCTCGCTGTTCCAAAAGCCAAGGCCATCTATGCCCGTTACCGTCAAGCCCCTTATCTCCCTCGGAATTACGACGGTTTTATCATCGCCCACGTAACGGGTTATCGAAACCTCGCCCGAGCTTATCTCGTACTCAAAGTCCGAAACGGGGTTGCTCTCCCACACCACGGGCTCGGGCGCTGCCGTGGGCTCGGGCGGTGCGGGGGGGGAGGGCGCTAGGGTGGGCTCCGCCGCTATGGGGCTGGGCGTAGATAGGGCAGAGGCTTTTTCTGTGCCCCTATCCTTCGGGACAAGAAGGGCAATGGCTATCGCCATTGCCGCAATCAAGACACAGAGAATCAGGACAAACCGATTTAGTCCTTTACGCTTAGACCTTGTATTCTCATTCTTTTTCATAAACCAACCTCTATATCTTTTTTACTCCGTTTTGCCCACGGTCGGCTGCAATTTTACCGTATAGCGCAGAATTTGGGCTGCGTCGGCTGCCGAGAAGGTTTCTTCGCCAAGCGTACTTGCTGCCAATTTTTGCAGGTCTTGAAGCTCTATAATTTGCACGACCGCACGAAGGATAATTGCCGCATCCAAGGAGTCGGCGTCCCCGTTGCCGTCGAGATCGCCTGCCACCACCACGGTGTACTCGGTTTCGCCCACAGAAAGCGTATCGCCGGTTTTAACAAACGCCTCGCTGCCGCCGTCGGCATTTAGCACATTCAAAAGCTCTGCCTCCGTAGTGCGGGGCGGGACGTTACAAATTATCTTGCCCACTTCATCCGTTTGCGGATACTGGTGCAGCCACTCCCCGTCCGAGGTTTCAAACGGGAAGAACGGCGTGTGCATGGCGTTTAGCTTAAGGCCTCTCCACGTCGGCGCACCGTAGGGCGTCCATAGGCTTTCATATGCCGAATAGTAATACAGCTCAGGCCCCGGGCCGGAAACGGCCCAATCGGGAGGTGCGCCCAAGAAGGTCAGCTTTTTAAGTTGGGTGCAACCGCCAAAGCAATCCGTGTAAACCTCTTCTATGCTCTTTGGCAGCGTGATTTCCTCGAGCTTATCGCAGTAGTTGAACGCCCGAGAGCCTATTTTTGTCACTCCGTCGGGAACAACATAGGAGGTGCCCTCCTTGTTTTGCGGATACTGCACAAGATAGCCGTCCGAGGTAATTAGAACGCCGTCCACGGACACGTACTTCGAATTGCCCTCCGCCACGGTTATGGAGGTGAGATTCTTTGCCCGGCCCAAGCCAGACCCCATGGAGGTATCCATTTCCTTTGGAATCTCTATCGTTGTCAGCTTATCGCAGCCCGTGATGATGCCTTCGCCCAAAAACTCCACCCCGTCGGGAAGTTCAAGGCTTTCAAGCGCCGCACAGTCCCTAAAGGTGGAATGTCCTATCGAGGTTACCCCGTTGCCTATCGTTATCCTTGCAAGGTTTTTACAGGATTCGAACGCACAGGAGGAGATTGTTTCAACCGAATCGCCCATTTCAATCTCGATAAGGTTATTGCAGTCGGAAAAGGCGTATGCGCCTATCGTTTCCGTTCCGTCGGGAACCGTGTAGCTTTTGATAGCCCTACCCTTTGGATAGCTCACGAGCGTTTTTCCGTCCTTGGTAAACAGCACCCCGTCCACGGCCTTATAGTAGAGATTATCCTCCGACACCGTTATCGTTGTCAGATTCGGAAGATACTGCACCATTGCAAACCCCGAAAGCCCGCTGCCAAAAGAAAGGCTTGAAAGGCTTTCGCAGCCCGAAAAAGCCGTAGAAGGTGCAGATCTCACAGAGTCGGAAAGGACTACTTGGGTTATATGTTTGTTATCGCAGAATGCCCATTCCGAAAGGCTCTCTGTGCCTTCGGGAACGATGTAGCTCTCGCCTGCCAAATTCGGAGGATAGCGCAAAAGCCTTTTCCCGTCTACGGTAAACAGCACGCCGTCTGTGACCTTATAGTTGGGATTGCCCTCCGCAACCTCTATGGTCGAAAGCAGGTCGCAGCCGTCGAAAAGAATTACGACTCTCATATCCAGCTGTGCAGCTTCGCCAATAACGAGCTTTTCAAGCGACGCACAGTTATCAAAGGAACCGGAACCTACCTTTGTCACGCTGTTTGGAATAACTATCTCCGAAAGGGCGTCGCAGCCCCTAAAGGCAACCGACCCTATCGTAAGCAGCCCGCTCGGCAGCTCTATATTTTCAAGTGCCGAACAGTTATAAAACGCACTGTCGCCAATGCTCGTCACCGTGTCGGGAAGCTCTATGCTCTTTAGGGTTGTGTTGTCGCTAAAGGCGCTATCGCATATCGTTTCAACGCCGTCGGGAACCGTATAGCTCTCGGCGTTTTTCCCCGCAGGATGCTCCAAAAGGGCCTTGCCGTCCACGGTAAACAGCACGCCGTCCACGGTCTTAAAATGTTCGTTGCCCTCCGCAACCTCTATGGTTGAAAGCGCAGGGCACTC
Organism: Clostridia bacterium; assembly: GCA_030526995.1. Taxonomy (GTDB): domain Bacteria; phylum Bacillota; class Clostridia; order Christensenellales; family CAG-138; genus JAQUTY01. Next base: position 4,434 of record JAUNBP010000031.1, on the reverse strand, counting down.
GGAGAACAGCGAGCCGTAGCTTATCGCCTCGACGTCGCTGCCAAGAATAATAGTGGTTGCCTTGGGGCAGTCAACCATAAGGTTAAAAAGCTGCAAAACGCCGTCGCCTATCGTGACCTTTTCAAGGTTCGGGCATTGGCGAAACAGCGCGTACAAGACGGCAACGCCGCTTATCTCGAACTCGCGCAAATATTGGCTGTACCAAAATGCGCCCTCTGTAACCTTTTCAACGCCCTCGGGAACGGTGTAGCTCTCCGCCTCCCTGCCGTTGGGGTAGAACAAAAGCTCCTTGCCGTCCTTGGTAAACAACACGCCGTCAACATCCTTGTAATAGGGGTTATCCCCGTCTACCGTGATTTCCTTTAAGGCGTTGCAGTTGTGAAAGCTGCCGAGAAGCCCCGACTCGTAATCGATTGGAAGCATCGTCTGCGCCCCCAACACTAACGTTTCCAAGGCTTCACAGTTATAAAACACATGTGTGCCTACCACCTTCACCGAGGAAGGTATTGTGAGCTTTGTAATGTTTGAGTCATAAAAGGCGTATGAGGCTATCGCCGTGACCGAAGCCCCAAACAGCTCCGACGGGACTGTTACCTCGCCGCCCTCGCCGTGATAGTCCCAAATCGTTACCTCGTCCATATCCTCGGAAAAACTTACCTCAAAGTCCCCGACCGTATCGGCAGTCGAAAAACTTATGGGCAGCAGGGCAACGAGCAGCATCAGGGTTAATAATAATGCCACAGTCCTCTTCATCGAATCGTCCTTCTTATTCACTTTCTCAATTGTTTAGGGTTCCCCACTGCAATTCTATCTTAATATAGGCTGAAAAGCAAGGGAAAACTTAGAAAGTTAAATAAGCAGACACATCTATAACGAAACTATATGTTCTATATCAATGAAAACAGTACAAACAGCCAGTTTGCGGCAACTCCCGCGAACAAACCCCCTATCGTGTGGGAGAGTATCGCCTTTCCGGTGAGGCTGCTGTGGTTGAGCTTTCGCATCATAGCAACGTGGGTGCTGAGGTAGCCACTCCAACACATGCACATCGCGGTAAAGACCGCAACATCGTGGGCGTTGGCGGTTTGGTTCATCAAAAGCTGGGGCACGAGGCCCATTGCAGCCCCCGCCGAGCCCAAGGCTGTTATAGGCACCGCAATGCCCTGCGAGCTTGCAAGCCCGAACAGGGGCTTTAATAAAAATTGCAGCTTGTCGGCAATGTAGGGAAGCCAGCCCACGCCCTCCTTGGCTGCGCCCGTGTAGACGCCGCCCTCGGGCGCACCGTTGGTCATCATCAGAACGAGGGTGCAGATTATAAGTACACCGGGGATAATCTCAAGCCCCAAGGTAACGCCGGTCTTGCCGCCCTTTAATATCGCATTCATCACCCTAATGGACAGCTTTTTCTTGTCGGTATCGTCGGGGGTTTCATCCGCTCCCTCGGGCGGCAGCGGGGCGGGCGGCACCTCTTTTCCAATCTTCTTTGCCGAGAACAGCAGCATTATCCTCGTGCTGACTATGCTGCCCAAGACCGCACCCAAAAGTCCCGTCAAGACCGCACCCAAGAGGCTCTCCCCCGCAACGTTTTCAAGCCCCAGCATGAAGCTAATCACGATTAGCCCCATGCCAAACGCCGTGCCGAGGTTTGTCAGCGCCGTAAGCTGATAGTCCCTAAAGTACGAGCGAAAGGTTCTGTCCTCCGTAAGCGAGAGTATCGCGGGATTGTCGGACAAAAAGGTGGTGACTATGCCCAAGGACGCCGCACCGGGCAGCCCGTACAGCGGTCGCATGAGCGGGGACAGGATGCGGTTTAGCATATCGACCACGCCAAACTCCGAAAGAAGAGCTGCCAACGCACCGGTCAAAACGGCTATTGCCATGATGTAAAACGCCGTGTCCATCAAGAGCGCATAGGCGGTGTTCATTAGCGTGTTCAGCATGTTCGCAAGCCCCATTGGGATTGCAAGCGCCGTAAAAAGACCGATTAAAATGCAGAGAAATACGATAGGCTCCAGCCAGCGTTTTTTGAACGATTTACTTTCCATATTATTGCGCTCCCCGCCAAAATTCACCCTCATTATACGGGCGAAAATCCCCTTTGTACAGTGGGCAAAACAATATATTTTACAGCTGCCAGTCTATCGGCTCCTGCCCCGACCTTATCAAAATTTCGTTGCATCTTGAAAAGTGGCGGCAGCCTAAAAAGCCGTTGTAAGCCGAGAGCGGAGAGGGGTGGGGGCAGATGAGCTTTTTGTGGATGGGGTTGGTTATGACCTCCGCCTTCCTCCTTGCGTTTGCGCCCCAGAGCAAGAACACCACGGTCGTTTGCTTTTCGTTCAGCTCCGATATTATGGCGTCGGTGAACGTTTCCCAGCCTATGTTCTTGTGCGAATTGGGCGTGTGCGCCCTGACCGTCAAAACCGCATTCAAAAGCAGCACGCCCTGCCTTGCCCAAGCCGTCAAGTCCCCGCAATTGGGCTGCACTATGCCAAGGTCGGATAGTTGCTCCTTAAAGATGTTTTTCAATGAGGGCGGAGGCTCCACCCCCTTTTTTACCGAAAACGAGAGCCCGTGCGCCTGCCCCTCGCCGTGGTAGGGGTCCTGCCCCAGTATCACCACCTTGGTCTTTTCATAGGAGCAGAGCTTTAGGGCGTTGAAGATATCGCCCATGGCGGGGTAGACCCTCTGATTGCGGTACTCCGAAATAAGGATTTCGCGAAGGTCGATATAATAGGGCTTTTTTTCCTCCCTGTGCGCAAGCCGCTGCCAATCGTTTCCGAGCTGTATCATATTTAGATTATAGCGTGAAAAATCGGACTTGACAACCGAAAAAAACGGGGGTAAACTTTAAGGGCGAAATGCAAATAATATTTTAAGGAGAGGAAAAATGGACGCTGGCAGTAGTAACGGCACACTTGCGGTTCCCTTATGCAATAGGGCGTCCGTCCTCGGTACGCCTGTCAAATAAGCCCGCAATGTGTCTGCTCCAAGAGTTTGTTTGGAGGTGACACCCATGACGGAAAGAAAGCTTGATTTAATTACCACTATGACTGCGCTTGTGGAGAACAAGCGCTATGCGACGCTTCGCGATATTTTGGTGACGATGAACGCCGCCGATATCGCCGTGCTGTTTTCGGAATTGGAGCAGGAGGTTTTGCCCCTGCTGTTCCGACTTTTGCCCAAGGAATTGGCAGCCGAAACCTTTGTTGAAATGGACTCCGATGCACAGGAGATGCTAATCTTAGGCTTTTCGGACTCCGAGCTTAAGGAGGTCATCGATGAGCTTTACATCGACGACGCCGTCGACCTCGTTGAGGAGATGCCCGCAAACGTTGTAAAGCGCATTCTAAAGCAGGCGGACCCCGATACCCGAAAGCAGATAAACGAGCTGCTAAAGTACCCCGAGGACTCGGCGGGCAGCATTATGACCACCGAGTTTGTCGAGCTGCGCCCGCATTTCACGGTTGCAGATGCCATAAAGAGCATTCGAAGATCGGGCATAGACAAGGAAACCATAAACACCTGCTATGTTACCCAGCCCGACCGTAAACTCTGCGGGCAGCTGTCCATTCGTGCCATCATCCTCGCCGAGGAGGACGATATGGTCAGCGATATCATGGAGCAAAACGTAATCTTCGTCTCCACCCTCGACGATCAGGAAACCGTGGCGCAGCGCCTCCAAAAGTACGACCTGCTCTCCGTCCCCGTAGTCGACGGCGAAGGCAGGCTCGTCGGTATCGTCACGATAGACGACGCCGTGGACGTTTTACAGGAAGAGGCTACCGAGGACATTGAAAAGATGGCTGCCATCACGCCCTCCGACCGCCCCTACCTCAAAACGAGCGTGCTGTCCATATACCTGCACCGCATTCCGTGGCTGCTGCTCCTCATGATATCCGCAACCTTTACGGGCATTATCATCATGCGCTTTGAAGCCGCCCTCGCCGCCCAAGTAACGCTCACCGCCTTCATCCCCATGCTCATGGACACCGGCGGCAACTCGGGCAGCCAGTCCTCCGTAACCGTAATTCGTGGCCTTGCTCTACAGGAGATTCGCTTTCGTGACATCTTAAAGGTGATATTCAAGGAGCTTCGGGTCTCCCTTCTCTGCGGGCTGACGCTCGCCGTAGCCAATTTTCTAAAGCTGCTCTTTTTGGATAAGGTAGGCACCCAAATCGCTGCCGTCGTCTGCCTCACCCTCGTTATCACCGTCATAGTGGCAAAGCTCATAGGCTGCACCCTGCCGATGCTCGCAAAGAAGATAGGCTTCGACCCCGCCGTCATGGCAAGCCCCTTCATCACCACCCTCGTAGACGCCATCTCGCTGTTGACCTACTTCCAAGTGGCTACGCTGTTGTTGGGGATTTGACGGGGTTTTGATTTATTTTGTTCTTTTCTTTCCGCCCTGCGTTATCATATCAAGTGCAACGAGGG
>JAUNBP010000030.1 GCA_030526995.1 Clostridia bacterium | reverse complement strand
CAACAACCCCCATTTTCGCTCTCGCTCAATAGGGGTTGTTTGACAGGCTGAAAAAGCAGCCCTGCGGCTGCTTTTTTCTGAAGCTGTGTCTGAAAATGGGCTTGTACAAGCGTGAGCTGTTAGCGGTTGACGGAACGAAGATACGGGCACAGAACAGCCATGACAACTGTTATACTGCCGAGGTGTTGCTAAAGAAGATAGCGACAATCGATGAAAAGGTCAGGAAATACCTTTCCGAGCTTGACGAAAGCGATAAGGAGGAGAAAGGTGATGAAACTTCATCTGAAGCGATTTGCCATGCGGTAGAGGAGCTTAAAACCCGCAGGGAGAAGTACAAAGAATACCTTGGAAGGCTTGAAAAGAGCGGAGAAAGGCAGCTGCTCACCACCGATCCCGAGGCGAGAAGGATGCACTCAAAGGACGGGTTTCATTGTTGCTACAACGTCCAGACCGCCGTTGACAGTGAAAGCCACCTAATTGCCGAATACGAGGTTACAAACAAGAACAGCGACGCCGGACAACTCTGTGCAACCGTGAAGAAGGCTAAGGAGACGCTGGAAGTAGGCTCAATCAAGGCCACCGCCGACAAGGGCTACGACAGCCGTCAGGATATTATGAATTGCATAAAGAACGGCATAGTCCCAAACGTGATTCCAAAATACGACAAGGACGAAACGATATTTACAATAGATTACGAAGAAGCGGAGATAACCGAAGAAACAAGAGCCTCGACCAAACCCGAAGCCATTGAAAAATGCCTCAAGGCAGGGGTGTTGCCGGACTGCTACAAGGATTCCAACATAACCGTTGAAGTGCAGTCGCCAGACAATCTTAGTTGCTTTATAAAGAACGAAGACGGAACCGTCACCTGCCCTACCGGTAACATCATGACCTGCGTACGCCATCGGGGCAACAGCGAATACTATGCCAACAAGGACGCCTGCCGACAGTGCAAAACCCGCTGCAAGGCGAGCGGAACGCACAAGACGGTCAGCTTCGGTGCAGAAACAAAGGTAGTTCCTGTAAAGATGTACGGGCATCCAAAGGTGAAGCTCAACCAAATCCCAACTCACGGGATAAGCCCAAACAATCACACCCTCGACCGAAAGGATTACACAAAGGATTATCGGGTAGTGATACGGGTGAAACACGATGAGAAGATAACCAAGCTGCGAAAAACGATAGTAGAGCATCCGTTCGGGACGGTGAAATGGACGGACGGAGCACACTATGTACTATGTCGAGGTATAAAGAAAGCCACAGCCGAGCTTGGGCTTAGTTTCCTTGCATATAATCTAAAACGAGCAATCAATATGGTGGGAGTCAAGCGATTGATAGCGGAAATGTAACGGAGCGGGAGCTTCGTTTATTTGTTTCATGAAAAAGAGCGGCAAAAGCCGCTCATTTTTAAGCACAAAAAAGTCCGAAAAACCCCATAAAATCTGGCTTTTCGGACAAGGTGTGGCGGAGCGGGTGGGATTCGAACCCACGTGACGTTTCCGTCAAACTGATTTCGAGTCAGCCCCGTTATGACCACTTCGATACCGCTCCAAAAATATTAACCTGATAGAGTATAACGCATACTCAGAAAAAAATCAACGCTTTTTTTGAAAGAAATCTTGGAGTATTTTCACACACTCGGCTTCCATAACCCCACCGTAGGTTTCAACGCTGTGATAGAACCAGTGATCGGTAAGGTCTATCTGCGAACCGCAGCAGCCGCAGTGCTCATCGTAGGCACCAAACACGAGACGGGGCAGCCTGTACAGCAGCATTGCGCCCGCACACATCGCACAGGGTTCCAGCGTAACATAGAGGGTGCAGCCCTCGAGCGAGCCGAGCAGTGCCCTCGCTCTGCGCATTGCGACAAATTCGGCGTGCCAAGTCTCATCCTGCATCGCCCTGCCTTGGTTATGGGCAGAGGCGACCACGGCACCGTCCCTGACCACGACGGCCCCCACGGGAACCTCATCCTCATCAAAAGACAGCTGCGCTTCATCGAGTGCAAGCCTCATCCACTTCTCATAGGACACGACCAAGCACCTCCTGCGTATCAAAATCGGGGTAGCAAACCCGCATCAGCATCAGCCCGTGCGCGGGTGCGGTTGCTCCGGCGTTTGTGCGGTCTGCAGCGAGCAAGGCAGCCGACATAGCCGAAACGGGCAGCCGCCCCCGGCCTATCTCCAGCATGGTACCTACCAAAATGCGAACCATATTGTACAAAAACCCATTCCCCTCGACATCGTAGTGCAAAAGGTTCCCGTCCTGCGTCCACTTTGAAACATATAGCTCCCGAACCGTGTTCTCCATCTTCGTGTTGACCGCCATAAAGCTGCGAAAATCGTGTTCTCCGAGACAGAGCTTTGCAGCCTCGTCCATAAGTGCAACATCGGGCACAGAGTGCAGGTGCAGGGCGGTGTTTCTCAAAAAAACATCCGCATGGGCGCCGAGCTGAATCGTATAGCGGTACTGCTTTTTCTTGGCTGAAAACCTTGCATGAAAATCATCGGGAGCCTGTTCCGAGTAGAGGATGCGAATATCGGGAGGCAAAAAGCCGTTTAGAGCTATGGCGAGCTTATCGGCGGGCATTTTGGCTTCCGTATCAAAGTGCGCCACCTGCGCCCTTGCATGAACCCCGCTGTCCGTGCGACCCGAACCGTGGATGCGAACCTTCTCCTTTACAACCTTGAAGAGTGCAGCTTCTATCTTCTCCTGAACGGAGACCCCGTTGGGCTGAACCTGCCAGCCGACGTAGTTTGTGCCGTCATATTGGATTATGCAGCGAATCCTTCTCATTTTTTCACCACGGAAGCACAATCAAATTCTGCGCCAAGACCACCGCCGCAATTATTACAGCAACGATAATCACGGCAAACAGGTCCGCCCAATGAAATCGCATTTGGTGCATACGGGTGCGCCCATCCCCACCGTGATAGCAGCGGGATTCCATAGCCATGGCAAGCTCGTCTGCCCTGCGAAATGCAGAAACGAAGAGCGGGATGAGTATCGGAATCATGCTCTTTGCACGGCGGATAATATTCCCCGACTCAAAGTCGGCACCCCTTGCCATCTGTGCCTTTTTAATCTTGTCGGCCTCCTCCATAAGCGTGGGGATGAAGCGCAAGGCAATCGTCATCATCATCGCAAGCTCGTGTGCAGGGAACCGAAATACCTTAAGCGGCATCATGATTCGTTCAAGCCCATCGGTCAGGGCAATGGGGGAGGTGGTGAGCGTCAAAAGCGAGGTTCCGCTAACCAAGAATATCAGGCGCAGCGAGATAAAGACCGATTGACGGATGCCGTTTAGCGTGACATATCTAAGCAGGAACACATCCCATATGGGTTCACCCTTGGTGAAGAAAAGGTTAAGTATAAACATAAATAGGATGAGCCAGCGCAGCGGCTTAATGGACTTGCCTATATAGGTTATGCTTATCTTGGACATGAGCAATACGGCAATGATAAAGAGCAGCGGAACGGCAAAGGTAAAGATGCTGTTTATCAAAAACACCATGACGATGTAGGCTATCATCAGGAAAATCTTGGTTCGGGGGTCGAGCCTGTGAATGCACGAATCGCCCGGAATGTATTGACCGAGGGTAATATCACGCATGGGCGTTCAGCCTCCCTTCGAGCCAGCGCAGCATATCGGAGGTAGTGCATATGGACTTGGGAACATCGATGCCGAGCCTTCTGAGATTGGCTGCAAGGAGCGCAGCCTGCGGCAGGGAGAGGCCCATCTCCGCCAGCGCATCGCTGTTTGAAAAGACCTCGGAGGGGGAGCCGAGATAGGCAACCTGCCCGTCATTCAAAACGAGGATGCGGTCGGCATAGCGGGACACATCGTCCATCGAGTGCGAAACCATGATGATGGCGCAGTGCGTCTCGGCACGCAAGTCCTCAAGCATCCTCAAAATTTCCTTGCGCCCACGGGGATCCAAGCCCGCCATCGGCTCATCGAGCACGAGGTACTTTGGACGCATAGCAATGATTCCGGCGAGCGCAGCACGGCGCTTTTCACCGCCCGACAATTCAAAGGGCGACTTTTGGGAAAACCTGTCGGGGTCAAGCCCGACCAAAAGCATGGCCTGCTTGACCCTGCGTGAAATCTCCGCCTCGTCGAGCTTCAAGCTCTTAGGCCCAAAGGCGATATCGGCAAACACAGTTTCTTCAAAAAGCTGATATTCGGGGTATTGAAAGACCATGCCGACGAGCGCACGGGCAGCCATACGCTGCTTTTTGTCGGAGAGGGACAGCCCGTCAACGGTTATGCTTCCCGACGTGGCAAGAAGCAGCCCGTTCAAGTGCTGAACGAAGGTGGTTTTCCCGCTTCCGGTATGCCCAATTATCCCCAAAAACTCATTTTCCTCGATGGTGAGCGAAATATCGTTTATTGCGGTATGCGGAAGTGCGCCGCCCTCGGCACTGTATTGATGCGACAAATGTTCTATAACAATGGACATAGTGCCTCCGCCAACGCTTCGGTTGTCAAAACGGAATTATCGAGGGGCAGACCGAGCTGTTTTACCGCCTCCCTTATCGTTACGGCTTCGGGGACGTCCAAGCCGAGACGGGTGAGCGCCTCAACATCGGCAAACACCTCAACGGGCGTTCCAATCCTTGCAATCTTCCCGTGGTCCATAACGACGATGCGGTCACAGCCCACCGCTTCCTCCATGTATTGCGTAATCATAACGACGGTGATGCCCCTGCTTCGATTGATAGCCCTTACCGTGGATAAGATATCGGCACGCCCCTTGGGGTCGAGCATGGCGGTAGCCTCATCGAGTACGAGCACCTGCGGCTGCATGGCAAGCATACCCGCAATGGCTACCCGCTGCTTCTGTCCGCCCGAGAGATGGTGCGCTGCGGACTTTGCATAGGCACTCATCGCAACGGTTTCAAGGGCATAGTCAACACGGGTGCGAATCTCATCGGGAGCAACGCCCAAGTTTTCGGGGCCAAAGGCCACATCCTCCTCGACGACGGTGGTTACAAGCTGATTGTCGGGGTTTTGGAACACCATTCCGACCTGCTGGCGGATGGTGAGCACGTTCTTTTCGTCCTTGGTGTCCAACCCGTTGACAAAAACCGTACCCGAAGAGGGGAGGAGCAGCGCATTGAGATGCTTGGAAAGCGTACTCTTGCCGCTGCCGTTGTGACCCACAATGGCTATCATTTCGCCGTCCTCTATGGTCAAATCTATATCCGACAGCGCATTGGTTGCCATGCTGTCATATTGAAAACAAACGCCTTTTAACTCTATCATATCGTTCCTTTCAGACCTTGAAAACCTATTATAGCCTATGTCCGCCTACTTTTCAAGCCTTATTGCAGCCCTCCACTCGTCAATCAAACGCTGCTGTGAGCAGGCGGCATTGGCAGGGCTTGTAGAGGGCAGGCAGACGGCGGGACGCAAAATCTTGGGTTGAATATATTTGATGTAATATTTTTCGGCGGTTTTGCCGTTTACGTATATACGCTCAACCTTGGACGAATCGAGGATGAGGCCAAGATCGTTGGCAGTGACATCGGTAATGCTGCTGTCCGAAGAGCCTTTGATATTGCAAGAGGCAATAACATCCCAGAGCGCAATATTGTTTTCGAGCAAAAAGCGCCGCTTCTGTTCGATTGTAACGGGGAGTTCGGCATCAAAGACCTTCGATATCACCTTCCAAAACCTGTTTTGAGGATGCCCGTAAAAGAAGCACTGTTCTCTTGACTTCACCGAGGGAAAGCTGCCGAGAATCAGTATCTTCGAGTTTTCGTCAAACAGCGGAGGAAAGGGATGAACTACCACGTCACAAATCTCCTTCATAAATCACGCCCATCTTATCATCATTCCGAAAATAAGGCAAGCAAAAAGACGCAGACGAGCTGCGCCTTCCGGCTCGTCAAAAAACTGTGTTTTTTGCCGGATGCTAACCGCAGCTTGCCTGCATCGCTATGCGCTGCGGACGGCAATCTGCACAAAGTAACAGCCCTAAAGGGCAATCCGTTCCGACGTGCACGCCGTCGAAGCCGGATTATGGTCAAGGGGGTGCGCCCCCTTGAGAACCCCAAAAGGCTTTTTGACAGATAAAAAGACGCAGACGAGCTGCGCCTTGGGAGAAAGAACAGAAGTTTATGCGAGCTGTGCGCTGAACTTTTGTTTTACGGTTGAAATCTTTTGTTGATCGACCTTTTCGGTGGGGTACCAGCCGTTTTCGGACATCCTATCGTAGATGCTGTTTTGCATACGCAGCGAGTCGTTGAGGGCAGTGTTGAAGGTCTGATGAACCTCGGGGGTTGAGGACTCTATGGAGCCGTGCATAAACAGATCGCACACGCCCTTTTGCAGCATTAAAATGTTCTCCATCAAATTTTTATCGTCCATAATTTTCTCCTTTCCTTACAACAGTTCGTAAAAGCTGCCAAACAGCTTCTCGTGATTCTTCGCCATCTGCTCGACAAAGGATCTCAGCTGAGGGTCTTTCAGCTCGCTCATGGCGTGCTTGCACTGCGTCTGAAAATATTTTTCATGACCGAGCGCATCTTCAATGTACAATAATTCTTTTGTTGTCATGCAATCCTCCTAAAAAAGTTCTGCGCATAGTATGACTTCCTTTGTCCAAAATTATGCAGGCAGTTGCCGTCAAAGCAAAATTATGATATGCTTACAACATGGTCAGGTGCCGCATTGCCGATTTTAATATCATCTTTGAGAACAGGTACGACTTTGTCAAAAGCCTCTGTTCGGCTTATCGTGCCGAGTTTTCTGAAGCGGATTATATTATAAGGGCGACGGAGGCCGAAATTTTACGGGAAAAGCAGCTCATGGGCGAGGCGTTTAGCTTGGGCTACTGCGAGGCAACCTGCCTGTACCGCAACCTGTGCAACTCGATTTTAGCGCAGGAGGCGTTTCTGCTGCACGGCGCAGCCGTAGAATACGGCGGACGCAGTTGCGTGTATCTGGGCAGGAGCGGGGTAGGGAAGTCCACCCATGCGCAGCTTTTGAAGGAGTACTGCCCCGAGGTGACCATAATCAACATCGACAAGCCCATAATTCGGCGCATAGACGGCAGCTTCTACGCCTACGGTAGCCCTTGGTGCGGCAAGGAAGTCGTGCAGACAAGAACCCGTGCTATAGTTTCAAACCTCTGCTTTTTGGAACAGAGCAGCGGAAACGAGATTAGAAAGCTCGAATCGGGCGAGGCGGTCGAGAGATTCTTTCATCAGCTTTTGATTCCCAAGGACGCCGTCTCGGCCGATAAGCTGCTTGCGCTTGCGGACGGCTTTTTGAAAAGCGTAGGCTTCTATCTGCTGAGGTGCAACGTGTCGAGGGCGGCGGCTGAAATGAGTTTTAACACACTATTGAAATGAGGTACTTTGTATGAAGGTAAAGGACGGATTTGTATTGAGACAGGTCGGCGGTAAGACCGTGGTCTTGGCAACCGGCAGGGCAGCAGTAAGTTTCAACGGGATGATAACCCTAAACGGAACGGGCGAGTTCCTTTGGAATGAGCTGAACCGTGATTGTAGCGAGGACGAGCTTGTTGCAGCCTTAAGGGCCAATTACGATGTGGACGAAAAAACCGCACGGGTTGACGTGCGGAATTTCATTCAAACGATGCTTGACAACAAGCTATTGGAGGTCTAACAGCTTCTCCAAGGTCGCATAGCGGGTGCAGACGCAGAACACTTCCATTGCCATCTTCAGCTCCTCAACCGAGGGATAGGAGGGGGCAATGCGGATGTTGCTGTCCATGGGGTCCGTGTTGTACGGATAGGTTGCGCCTGCGGGTGTGAGCTTAAGCCCCACCTCTCGGCACAGTGCAACTATCCTCGAAGCCGTATGCGGCATGGCATAAAAGCTGACAAAGTAGCCCCCGTTGGGCCTTCTCCATTCGGCAATATTGAGCGGCTCGATTTCACGCTTTAGACTGTCCAAGACGATATCGAACTTAGGGCGGAGGATGTCCGCATGTCTTTGCATGTGGGACAGTACGTTTTCACGGTCTTTCAAAAACCTCACATGCAAATACTCGTTAACCTTGCTGTAGCCTATCGTCTGATAGCCCGTGAGCTTTTTAAGGTATTCAATGTTGCGCTCGCTCGACGCCACCGCCGAGATTCCGTTCCCCGCAAAGGTCACCTTGGAGGTTGACATAAACATGTAGGGCATATCGGGGTTTCCGTTTTTCTCGCAAAGCTCCAATATGTTCGGGATGGTCTCGTCGCAATATACGGGGTGGACGCAGTAGGCATTATCCCACATCAGCACAAAATCGTCGGCAGCGGGGCGAAGGCTTGAAAGCGCCTCGCACACCTGCGTGCTGTAGGTAATGCCGTCGGGATTGCTAAACTTGGGAACGCACCATATGCCCTTGACCGTAGGATCGCTTATGTGCTCCCGTATCTGCTCGATATCGGGGCCATCGGCGTTCATCCTTATAGGGATTAGCTCCATCGAGAACGAGAGCGAGAGGTGGAAATGCCTGTCATAGCCCGGGGAGGGGCAGAGGAACTTCACCGTCTTTTCCTTCGACCACGGCTGATGGCTGTTTGCAAGCCCGTGGGTATAGGCCTTTGCAATGAGGTCGTACATGAGCTGCAAGCTCGCATTCCCGCCTACAAAGATGTTTTGCGGTTCGACCTGCAAGAGGGAGGCAAAGAGCGCCTTTGTGGAGGGAAGCCCGCCCAAAACGCCGTAGTTGCGCACGTCCACACCGTCCATCGTAAGCGTTTCGTTCGGGGATAGCTTTAGCATATCGTTCGACAGGTCAAGCTGCTCGGGGGAGGGCTTGCCCCGCGTCAAATCGAGGGACAAACGTAAGTCACTGTATATCTTATACAGTGACTTCACATTTTCCAGCTCAAAAGTCAATTCTTGCTTGGAATAAGCGATATATGGCTTCATACCTCTATACCCAATCTCCGTTTCATCGTTTTTTCCACGGCGTTTAAGATGTTCTCATAGCCGGTGCAGCGGCAGAGATGGCCGCTTAACAGCTTTCTGAGCTCATCGCGGGTATAGAGCTTTCCGCTTTCGAGAATCTCAATCGCACTCATGATAAAGCCCGGGGTGCAAAAGCCGCACTGAACGGCAGCCTCATCGATAAAGGCCTGCTGAATATCGGACAGCTCACCGTTTTCTCCGAGCAGCCCTTCGAGCGTGCGAATGTTCTTTCCATCCGCCCAAACCGCAAGGTAGATGCAGGAGTTAAAGCACTCACCGTCGATAAGCACGTTGCAGGCGCCGCATTCTCCGACCTCACAGCCCTTTTTCACCGAGGTCAAGCGGTAGTCGTTGCGCAGCATATCGGTGAGCGATGCACGCACGTCAACGACGGTTTCGGTATGCTTTCCGTTTATAGTACATTTAACGAGTTGAGTTTGCATTAGATTGTACCTCCCGACAGTTTTACACATTCAATCAAAGCCCGCTTTGCCAACTCCTCAACAAGCTGCAAGCGGAACTCCTTGCTCGCCCTCCAGCTTGTACGGGGGTTAACGTCTTGTAGGGCGGCCTTTGCAAAGGCTTCGATGTTCTCCATGCTAACCTCCTTGCCCCTTATCGCAGCCTCGGCGGAGGGGGTGCGCATCGGGACGGGGCCTGCAACGCCGTAGGCGATGCGTACGTCCTCGAACACCTTCTTGTCTGCGGACAGCTTGCAGTTTACCGAGCAGCCCGTGGTTGCAATATCCATGGCATTGCGCATGGCATACTTGATGTAATGCCCCAAATAGCCCTCATAGCTCTCCTTGCGAATGAGGATAGAAGTAAGCAGCTCATCATGCGCAAGCGCAACCCTGCCGGGCCCTACATAGAACTCACGGATGGGCAGACGGCGAACACCGTTTTCACCGGTTATCTCCATGATTGCATCCCACGCATGGAGCGTGGAAGCGGAATCTGCACTCGTGACGCCGTTGCAGGTGTTGCCGCCTATGGTGCCGATATTGCGAATCTGCGGGCCGCCCACCTTGTCCACCGCCTCACCGAGCACGTTGATGTGCTTTTGAATCAGCGGGTCACGGGTTATGTGCGAGAAGCTCGTGAGTGGGCGAATTCTGAGCGTGCCGTCATCGTCCATCGATATTCCCCGCAGCTCGTCGATCTTGTAAATGCTGACAAGTTCAATCCCCGCCAGCCTGCCCTCGCGCATTTGAATAAGAACGTCGCTCCCGCCGGCGATAATCTTGGCTTCGGGGTGTTCTTTAAGCAACTCGATTGCATGTTGAACCGAGGTCGCCTCATATAGTGCCTTCATATCATACATAGAAATTCTCCTCCTTTACAGCAAGCCTTCTTCTTTGAACCGTGCAAACAGGTTGTGCGGATTCAAAGGCAGTTTGTTTATCGCAACTCCGGTGGCGTTCAAAACGGCATTCCTTATTGCGGGAGCGCCGGGAACCGCAGGCGGCTCACCGAGCGCCTTCGTGCCATAGGCACTGGTGGGCTCAAAGTTTTCAACGAATTGAGCCTCCAAATGCGGGTGATCCATCGTCGTTGACAGCTTATAATCGAGCAGGTTGTTGTTGAGCGGCCGTCCTGTCTTGGGGTCTAAGAGCAGCTGCTCCGACAGACCAAAGCCTATCGCCATGCTCATTCCGCCGTGCACCTGCGCCTCGGCAAGCTGCGGGTTTATCAGCTGACCGCAGTCGTGAACGTTTATAAGGTTCAACAGCTTTACCTTGCAAAGCGGAATATCCACCTCGACCTCCGCAAACGCACAGCCGAGCGAGAACGCATTGGACTTGCACTGATAGGTGGATTCGGCGGTGATATGTTCGCTGCGCTCCAAGCTGTACAGAGCGGTCGTTGCAAGCTCCTCAAGCGAAATCAGCGTGCGCTTCGTGGTCAAATGCACCACATTGCCGTCGATAATGTCGAGGTCGAACTTCGGCATACGGCAGAGGTAGTGCGCATATTCGAGAATCTTATCCTTGAGGATGAGGGCTGTCTGCTTTATCGCAAAGCCTCCGATATAGGTCTGACGCGAGGCATAGGCTCCGGTACCGTAGGGGGTAAGATCGGTGTCCTGCGTGGAGATGATGTGTACCTTATCCATGCCGATTCCGAGGGTCTCGGCAGCCATCTGCGAGAACACCGTGTCGGCGCCCTGTCCTATCTCGGTTTCACCGAGCTGAAGTTGAATCGAGCCGTCCTGATTCAAAACCATGCGGCAGGAGCAGGATTCGAGGGAGATGGGCCAGACTGCGGTGTTGTACCAGAAGATTGCCATGCCTACACCCCTGCGGATGGGTCCGGTCTGATTTTGGTATTCGGCAAACTTTCTGTCCCAGTCGATGTATTTCTTGCCCTTTTCAATGACCTGATTCAAAGAATCGAAGTAGTTTTCATTCTTGGAGAAGCCGTCAACAAAGCCCACGGGCATCATGTTCTTGGTGCGTATCGCCATCGGGTCAAGGCCCAAGGCCTTGGCGCAGTCCTCGATGTGGCTTTCGAGGGCGAACATCGCCTGAGGGATGCCGTAGCCTCTCATTGCACCTGCAACGGGGCAGTTGGTAAAGACCGTGTAGACATCCGCCTTGGTTGCCAATTCGGACTGATAGAGCTGCCTAAAGCCCGTGGCTCCCTTGGCTACGATGCCGTGCCCGTGCGAGGTGTATGCGCCCTGATTCGAAAAACCCTCCATGCGGCGGGCGACAAAGGTTCCGTCCTCCCTTGCATAGGTGGTGAGGTGGAACTTTATGGGGTGGCGAACACGGTTGCTTACAAAGGTTTCCTCCCTTGAAACATCGAGCTTTACAAGCCTGCCTCCAACCTGCGTCGAGAGGTAGGCGCAGAGCGGCTCATACAAGGCATCCTGCTTGTTGCCAAAGCCGCCGCCGATGTAGGGCTTTATAACACGAACCCTGCCCCAAGGGATTCCGAGCGCCTGTCCTATGACACGGCGAACGATGTGCGGTATCTGCGTTGAGGATACGACGACAATCTTGCCCGCCTCCTCCTTGGCATAGCAGATATGGTTTTCAATGTGGCAGTGCTGTACAATCGGAGTCTCGTACCAGCCCTCAATCTTTATGAGGCCGGGGTCTTTTATGGCTTCCTCGTAGTTGCCGTCCTCATAGCCGGTGTGGTTTAGGATGTTGTTGGGATAGTCCTCAAACAACTGCGGAGCCCCGTCCTTCATCGATTCCAACGGATCCAAAACGAAGGGCAGCTCCTCATACTCAACCTTGACAAGGCGGGCAGCCTGCGTTGCCGCAATCTCATTTTCCGCTACGATGGCAACCACGTCGTCGCCGTAGAAGCGGACGTGCTCGGTCAGCAGCAGCCTGTCCGAAACATCCTGATGATGCGGGTCGGTTGACCAAGGATGACCCGCAGTCGGGAACTTAAACTTAGGCACGTCGAAACAGGTGACAATTTTCACGACGCCCTCAACCTTTTCTGCCTCCGAAATATCGACCGATTTTACATACCCGTGTGCTACGGTCGAATGTACAATCTTGGCTATAAGTGCGCTCTTGTCCGCCATATCGTCGGTGTACAATGCACGCCCCGTAACCTTGTCAAAGGCATCAACACGCTTTACACTTTTTCCAACAATCATTTTAACCTCCTCATTGGTTATCTACTATAAATTTCATCTGAGTTACATCAAAGACGCCCATATCCGTAAGTCGAACCTCGGGAATTACCGGAAGTGCGAGGAAGGACAGGGTGATAAAGGGATCCGAGCTTCGCCACGACCCGATTGAGCCGAGGGCATCGAGCAGCTTCCGCTGCATCTCCAAAATCTTGTTCAAGGGAGCATCGCTCATAAGTCCCGCTATAGGAAGAGGAATCCTTGCCAAAACCTTTCCTTGGCTCACGACCGAATAGCCGCCGCCGCATTCCTCCAGCACGTCGATGGCAAGGAGCATATCGCTGTCGTTATCGCCCGCAACGACAAGGTTGTGCGAGTCGTGCCCCACGGTGGAGGCGACGGCTCCGTTATGAATCTCAATGCCCCTGACAATTCCGAGCCCAAATCTGCCGCTTGCATGGTGACGCTCAAAGACCGCCAGCTTTAACAGCTTGGAGTCGGAGACGAACAGCCCGTTTTCGCAGGGCACTTCCTCATAGCGGAGCAGGGTTGTAAGCTCATTGGGCAAAAGGTCGATTATCGGCATCTTGCCGTTGACCTGAAGCTTTAGGCATTCGGGCTTTCTCGGTGCAATGTGTACGCTGTTGTAAATCTTGGGGTCGGGCTTCATCTTGGCCTCGGGCGAGGGCTTAAATACCATGCCATTGGTAAGAACGAGTCGGGGATTAAAGTCTGTGAGGTTGTCAAACAGAACGATATCGGCACGGTAGCCGGGGGCGATTGCCCCGTAGCGCTTAAGCCCATAGGTGGTGGCAGCGTTTATCGTTGCCATTTGTATGGCCTTGATGGCGGGAATCCCGTTTGCCACTGCCCTGCGAAGGATGTAATTGATATGCCCCTCGTTGTTGATATCCTCGAGGTGCTTGTCGTCGGTGCAGAGCATGATGCGGTTTGTGGGCAGGTTGGATTCGGCAATGGAGCGCATGATGTCCTCCACCGCACGGCTTGCCGAGCCTATGCGGAGGTGAATCCTCATTCCGAGGGCGAGCTTCTCCTTGACCTCCTCAAAGGTCATGCACTCGTGGTCCGTCTCCGGTCCTGCGGTGCAATAGGCCTTGAGGGAGTCGCCGGTAAGCCTCGGAGCGTGCCCGTCGATAGGACGGTTCTTAAACAGCTCTATCTTGTCAAGCATTTCCCCGTCGGCATTGGCGGTTGCAACGTAGTCCATAACCTCACCGAGACCTACGACACGGGGCTGTGAGAGAAATTGCTCCATATCCTTTGCCACTATCTTTGCACCGCTGGTTTCAAAACCGGTGCAGGGCACGCAGGATGGAATCATAAAGAATACGGACAGAGGCAGCCACTCGGTCTGATCGAGCATGTACTGAATTCCATCCGTTCCGCATACGTTTGCAATCTCGTGAGGGTCAGCAATTATGGTCGTGGTTCCCTTGGGAATGATGCAGTCGGCAAACCTCGACGGATGCGCCATCGACGACTCAATATGAACGTGTCCGTCGATAAGTCCGGGGCAGAGATATGCGCCATCGGCGTCAATCTCCTCCTTGCCGCTGTAGCTGCCTATTCCTATGATGATACCGTCTCGGATTGCAACGTCTCCGTGTATGATTTCCTCGGTAAATACGTTTACAATGTTGGCATTTTTGATTACAAGCGCCGCATTTCGATTGCCGGCGTTAATGATTGCGTTCTTCAATCGGGATTTATCCATGGCTTCCTCCGCTTTTTCTGTCATTATAGCACATAAAAACTACATATTAAATAGGCAAAACACTATTTTTTTGGAAGAATAACGCCTAAATATATTGAAAGATACCGATCATTATGATAATATAAGAAAAAAACGGAGAGCAGCAAAGTGAGTATATTGATACGAAACGGCTTGATTGTAAGCGAGGGGCGGTCATACCTTGCGGATGTTTATGTGGACGGGGGAATAATCAAGGAGATTGCGCCGCACATAGACAGGGAAGCGGATGAGCTAATCGATGCCCGAGGGATGTACGTGATGGCGGGCTTCATAGATACGCACACGCATTTCGATTTGGACTTGGGTGTAACGGTTACGGCGGACAATTTTGAAACGGGAAGTGCAGCGGCCGTAGTCGGAGGCACGACGACTGTTTTGGACTTTGCAACCCAAGACAGGGGGATGACCATGCAGGACGCCCTCGATGTCTGGCATAAAAAGGCGCAGGGCGCGAGCTGCAACTACGGCTTCCACATGGCTGTTTCCGAGTGGAACGAGGAGCGGGAAAAGGAAGTCAAAAGCATGATGGCGCAGGGGGTCACCTCATTTAAGATGTACATGGTGTACGATTCGATGAAGGTAGACGACGGCAAGATTTATTCGGCATTAAAGCTGACGTCGGAATTGGGCTGTCTGATAGGCGTTCACTGTGAGAACTACGATGTGCTTCAGGCACGAATTGCCGAGCTCAAGGCGGAGGGCAAGACTGCGCCCAAGTACCACGCCGTGTCCCGCCCGAATGCGGTTGAGGCCGAGGGCGTAGCAAGGCTCATGCGGATAGGCGAGCTTGCCAAAGCACCGGTCTGGGTCGTCCATCTATCCACCTTAGAGGGCTTGGAGGAGGCGAGACGGGCACGTGCAAGGGGGCAGGAGGTCTACCTTGAAACCTGCCCGCAGTATCTTGTCTTGAACGATTCCGAGTACGAGAAGGACGATGCCGAAAAGTTTATAATGTCACCTCCGTTAAGGCATGACTGCGATAAAAAGGCGATTTTGGACGGTTTGATGGGCGATATCGACTTTATCGGAACCGACCATTGCTCCTTTACCATGGAACAAAAGGCGCTCGGGAACGGCGATTTTTCAAAGGTTCCCAACGGTGGGGCCGGCGTTCAAAACCGTGCGGAGCTTGTGCATACGTACTGCGTGAAGAGCGGCGATATATCGATTGAACGGATGGCCGAGCTGTTGTCCGAAAACGCAGCCAAGATATTTGGAATGTACCCGCAAAAGGGCTGCATCAGGGTAGGAAGCGATGCCGATATAGTCATATTCGACCCGAACGATGAGCATGTCATATCCTACAAAACCAACCTCCACAACTGCGACAATTCCCCCTACGAGGGCATAAGGGTGGTTGGAAGGTGCAAGCACGTCCTTGTAAACGGCGTCCATGCGGTAAGGGACGGACTTTTGACGGAGCGGGGCAGAGGGAAATATGTGTTCCGCAAGGCGGGCATTAGGACGAGAAAATGAAGGTGGCGTGCGTGCTTACGGCGGCGGGCAATTCGGTTCGGTTTGGCAGCGACAAGCTGATGCGGGTTGTAAGCGGAGCGCCGATGATAGAGAGGGCATTGAGCCTGCTGTCGGATATCGAGCTATGCTTTCGGGTCGTCGTGACCCAGCCCAACAAGGAGAGAATAGTGGGCATGGCAGGCGAATACGGCTTTTGCGTTGCGTTCAACGACAGACCGCAGCTTGGGATGTCCGAGAGCGTGAAGATAGGCGTTGCAGAGGTCTTGAAAAATTGCAGCCCTGACGGCATACTTTTCTGCGTTGCCGACCAGCCCTATCTAAAGAGGAAGTCGGCAGTAGAGCTTATCGAGTGCTTCAAAAAGAATCCTTGCAGCATAGTAAGGCTCGCTGCAAACGGAAGGGTTGGAAATCCGGTCATCTTCCCGCAGGACACCTTTTCGGGGTTTTTTGAGATTGAGGGCGATATCGGCGGCAGTGCCGTTATTGCCAAACATAGAGAAAAAATGATTGTCTGCGACGTTGCCAAGCCAATTGAGCTTTGTGACATCGATACGGAACAGGAGGATTATGATGTACGCACTTAAAGGAAACATCGTGCATGCCCCGAAATTCGGGGAGGTAGAAATTACCGAAAACGGCTTTATCACCATAGACGACGGAAGGATAGAGGGGATATATCCCAAGCTCCCCGACGGTTTTTCGGGGATTCACGTGATAGATTACAGCGACAAGCTCATCCTGCAGTCGTTTTGCGACATGCACCTACATGCGCCACAGTACCCGATGCTCGGAATGGGCTTGGATCTTCCGCTTTTGGAGTGGCTAAAAACCTATACCTTCAAGACCGAAGCAGCGTTTTCCGATAACGAATACGCAAAACGGGTCTATGCAAGGCTTGCCAAGGAGCTGGTGGACAGCGGCACGACCCGAGTTTGCATGTTCTCCTCGGTTCATACCGATGCTACGGTGCTGCTGATGAATGAGCTTGAAAAGGCGGGCATCACGGGCTATGTCGGCAAGGTGAACATGGACAGAAACAGCGACCCCTGCATCCAGGAAACGACTGAACAGAGCATGAGGGAGACGCTACGCTGGTTAAACGGCTGCGACGTATTTACAAAGATAAAACCCATGCTGACGCCGAGGTTCACGCCGAGCTGCACAAACGAGCTGCTCGAATGGATAGGAAGCCTTGCCAAGGAGAGGAACCTTCCGATTCAGTCGCATCTTTCGGAGAACTTGGCGGAGATGGACTGGGTCAAGGAGCTTCACCCCGATTGCGAGCAGTATTGGGAGTCCTACGCCAAGTACGGACTGTTTGGGGAACGCACGATTATGGCGCACTGCGTTCACTGCGACGACAGGGAGATAGCCGCACTCAAAAGCAACAAGGTAACGGTGGCGCACTGCCCCGACTCTAACATAAACCTTGCAAGCGGCATAGCCCCTATTCGCAAGATGATAGAATGCGGAGTTTCCGTAGCTTTAGGCAGCGATATCGCAGGCGGAGCGCATCTGAGCATGACGGAGGTTATCGCAAGCGCAATTCGAGCATCAAAGATGAAGCGAATACAGTCCGAATGGCAGACCGAGTTTTTGTCCGTTGCAGAGGGCTATTATCTCGGCACGACGGCGGGCGCAAAATTTTTCGGCTTCAAGGATGGCTTTGCAAGCGGGGATATGTTCCACGCCGTAGTAATCGACGATTCCAACATGTGCAATGCCAAGGAAATGTCGGTGATGGAACGCTTTGAGCGCAGCATCTACCTTGCAAAGAAGGAAGATATAGTTGCGGTTTACAGCGACGGAATCAAGATTAAATAGAATAGAAATCCTCATTTATCACATTCTAACAAAAAAGTTGGGATGTGATTTTTATGTACACGGCATCCGTATTTTATGCGGTACTGTTAATCTTAAACCTTTCAAACGTATGGAGAATTCCCGCAAAGAAGCGGCACATATTGAGCGGAGTGGTTGCGCTTTTAATGGTCGCATCGGCTGTAAATTCCGAGCTGTTTATAAATGCAACGGCAGTTGCGGCGCTTGCGCTTCCGCTGATTTTGGGCATAGGCAGGGAGTGGTGGAAGGCGGCCATTGCAGGGCTTACGGCAGGAGCGATAGGCTGGAAATTGTGCGACCTCTTCCCGCTGTTCTTCGATTTGAGCCTGCTCGGAGCCATTCCTGCGGTGCTTTTGGCTTGTCTGCTTTGCAAGGGCAGGGGCGCAAGGTGCCTTGCGGTCTGCATATCTCCAATAATCGCACGGGCGATTTTAAGCCTGTACGATTACAGCCTGTTCGGCTATGCCCCGTTTGAGATAAGTAACGCCGTTACAAACGGAACGCAGGCCATAGGCCTAAGCTGCGTGCTGCTCTATTCGATTTTGGAAGGAAAACTACTTGGTCTTCTTAACCGAAAGCAGGCGGTTGTTATCGACAAGCAGGGCGGCTATTAAAGCCGTCATGGGAACGGCAAGCACCAAGCCCACGCTTCCCGCAATGCCCGTGATAAGCTCGGCGGTCATAAAGTCGCTGTTGATGATTGCACGGAAATCCCAGTCGTAGAGGTTTATTAAAACAAGCTCAACGAGCGCACCGCCGGTAAAGGCAAGGATGAGCGTATTGGTCATAGTGCCGACGGCGTCCCTGCCTATGTTCATGCCCGAGCGGAAAAGCTGCTTCCAATTCAATGAAGAGTTCACGGAACGAAGCTCGGTTATGGCAGAGGAGATGCTCATGGCAACGTCCATAACGGCGCCCAAGGATGCGATGATAATCCCCGACACGAACAGACCCCGAATATATATGGGAGTTCCCTGATACTGAGCTTGGATAAGGCTGTCGGTCTCGCTGACGTTGTACTCAAGCCCGTCTATTCGAGCGTAGGCGCCCGCAATGGTTGCAAAGCAGGCGGCAAGCGTAAAGCCCATAATCGTGCCCAAGGCAGCGGATACGGTCTTTTTGTTTATACCGTCGAGCAGCACAAAGGATACTATCGTAACATAGATGCAGATTGCAAGCGTAAGCCATACCGATTGGTAGCCCTGCAAAATCATGGGCACGAGAATCAGGATAACGCAGGCAAGCGTAAAGACGAGGGCAAGTATCGACCGTGCGCCAACCTTGCCGCCTACGAGAATGGTAACAAGCATAAAGACGGCGACGCAGATGTAAAGGACGTGGCTGCGGTCGTAATTCATAATGGAAACGCTCGGCACGACCACCCCGTTTTCGTCTGCGGAGTCCAAGTCGGTCAGCACCAAGACGAGCAGGCGGGTTCCGACCTTGGAATACTTGTCAAAGGACTTGCTCATCTGATTATAAACTATGAACTCCTGCCCCTTGTATCTGCCCGAAACCAGCTCAACCCTAAGTTCCTGATAGCCTATGTGAACGTTTTCGGTGTTCTCATCCCGTTGCCATTCTTGGGATAAAATTTCACGAACGACGGCGGTCTCGTATTCGAGGGTCTGAACCGTGGTGCCGTCATCGGGCATGTCCTGCCCTATATCCTCGTCGCTAAACAGCTTGCGCCCGTAGCTTAGGGCGAGATCAACGTGGGTGAAATATACGTTTTGCGCATCGGAAACGCTGGAATTGTATTTTGCCACCGGCGTGTTTGCACCGAAGTAGGCGACGATAAAAACGAGTACGGAAACGAGGAGAATCAAAACCACCCGCCAGTCAAAGGAGAAGCTGAGCTTTCCCAAGGTTACGGCAACTTTCGATTTATCAAAGGTAAATATGCGTTTCTTTTTCATAATGCCACCATCTTTCGCACTTGATTATACACGCAGATGACGGGTTCAGTCAACAGATAGATAATTCAAATTGCAAAATTGCATCACAGCTCACAGGCCGAGCTTGTGTATCGTATGCCGAATGTGTACGCTCATTGCGGACCTTGCGCCCTCGGCGTCCCGAGCCTTCAGAAAATCGACGATGGAGCGGTTGTCGGCTGCGACCATGCTTTTGAGCGATTTTTTGTTGTCCGAGATAAGCATAGCCTCATGCACCGCCGAATTGATTATAGGGAAGAGCCGCATGATGAACTCGTTATGCGAGGCGGTGGCTATCATCTCATGGAAGAGCTGATCGGCATCCGGCCAAGCTCCGTTGCTCTTCAAAACGCAAGTTTTACAGTTGCGAACAGGGGTTAAGGTGAGCAAATGCAGACGTAGAGG
>JAUNBP010000029.1 GCA_030526995.1 Clostridia bacterium | reverse complement strand
CCGTTATTACCCTCACGGGGGTTTTTTCTTCTTCATTTCTTTTCGGACGCGAAAAGAAACGAAGCAAAGAAAAGCGGTAAAGAGGGAGATTTTCAATTTACGGATAGATATTTGAGTGCGCCATTTTGCCGCAGACAGGCGACAAAATGGCTGGGGCTTTTATATTATTTGGCGATTGGGGTTGACATTTGTTTGGGAATTTTATACAATTAGGTTGTATAAATGTTTCTTTTGAACCCCGATAGTGTTTGTTTCTCTTTCCCCCCCTGTGTTCATTTTTAGGAGGTATTACATGAAAAGGTTTTTATCAGTCGTTTTGGCAACATTGATGGTTTTGGCGCTGGTTTCGTTTGCTCGGACGGAGGAGGCAAGGGCGGAGCCCGAAATTTGGGATGGCACAATCGCCACGGGCTATGCGGGAGGCGACGGCAGCAAAGATAGCCCCTATCTGATTGCAAACGGAGCGCAGCTTGCCTATCTTGCACAGCAGACAAATTCGAGCCTCACCTATTCTACCGGCAAGTACTTTAAGCTGACTGCGGATATAGTTTTGAACGACGCCTCGAACCGGCAGAGCTGGGGCAGCCTTGATGACAACGACGAAGTCATAGCCCCCGCCAACGCCTGGACGCCGATAGGCGCGGGATCCTACTTTTCCGGCAACTTTGACGGAAACTACAAGACTGTCAGCGGAGTCTACATCAACGGCGGTGGTAATCTGGGTTTGTTTGGTGCCTGCTATGGAGCCACAATTCAAAGCGTCGGCGTAGCGGAGTCTTTCATAAGCGGAAGCTTTAGCGTCGGCGGCGTGGTAGGATCTACCCACTTTAATTCCACCGTCACAAACTGCTTTAATGCAGGCACGGTAAGTGGAACCGGAAACCAAATAGGCGGCGTGGTTGGCAATCATAGCGTGTCTAACATCACAAACTGCTTTAACTCAGGCACGGTAAGCGGTGATAGATATGTCGGCGGGGTGGTAGGGAATAACGCTGGTTCCATCGCAAACTGCTATAACTCAGGCACGGTAAGTGGCAATGATCGAGTAGGCGGTGTGGTAGGGTGGAATTCTGATAGCATCAGCACCTGTTACAATGCAGGCAATATAATAAGTGAGGGAACAGTGGTAGGCGGTGTGGTAGGGTTGAATGGTGGTGCTACTGTCACAAACTGCTACTATCTCGACACCTGCGGTGCATCCGCAGGCATAGGCGAAAGTGAAGGCGGGACAGTCGACAATGTAATTTCGCTGACCGATTTGCAGCTTAAAGATGAATCCTACTACGGCGGTTTTGATTTTGACAACATTTGGACTATGACGGGCAATCCCGACTATCCATATGCCGAGATTAGGGGCTGGTACCCTATTCCGGTAACCGGCATTACGGCTACCGAAAGCATTGAACTTGGCATAGGCGGCACGAAGGCGATAGAATACACAATTACGCCCTCCGATGCCGATAATCTAAACGTCAGCTTTACCTCGTCCGCCGAAAGCGTAGCCACGGTTAGCGATACGGGCGTGGTAACGGGCGTTGCGGCGGGCACCGCTACGATAACCACGACCACCGAGGACGGCGCCTTTACGGACACCACCACCGTCATCGTCCACGCCGACTGCACCGTAACCTACTTGGCGGACAACGTACAGGTTGCACAATATCAGGTACACTGGGGCAACACGCTTGAAACCATCCCCGACGTCCCCGCCAAAGAGGGACACGACCAAGTTGCACCCGCATGGGACATCGACCTAACGGACGTTGCGATAGAGAAGGATTACACCGTCAACGCCGTCTACACGATAAACACCTATACGGTAACCTACGTTGCCGACGGCGAGACGGTTGCACAATACACCGTACGCTGGGGCGACACGCTTGAAACCATTCCCGAAATTCCCGCAAAGGAGGGCTACGACCAAGTTGCGCCCACATGGAGCGTTGACCTTACGGACGTTGCGATAAAGCAGGATTACACCGTCAATGCGGTTTATACCATCAACACCTACACCGTAACCTATGTTGCCGACGGCGAGACGGTTGCGCTGTACAGGGTGAACCACAATGAAACGCTCGGCAAAATCCCCGCCGTTCCCACCAAGGTGGGCTACGACCAAGTAGAACCCGAATGGAGCGTTGACCTCAAAGACGTTCCGATTACACAGGACTACACGGTTACTGCCGTTTACACGATAAACACCTACACCGTAACCTATATGGCAGACGGCGAACAGATAGCACAGTACACGGTGAACTGGAAGGATACGCTTAGCGAAATCCCCACCGTCCCCGCCAAGGAGGGCCATGACCAAGTTGCACCCAAATGGTGTGTAGACCTTGAAGGCGTAGAAATAAAGCTGAACTACACCGTCAACGCCGTCTACACGATAAACACCTACACCGTAACCTATATAGTCGACGGCGAGACGCTTGAATCCTACACGGTAAACTGGAACGAAACCCTGACCGAGATTCCCGAAGTCCCCACCAAACCCCACCACATCACCATAGGCTGGGACAAGGATCTTTTGAACCTTGCGATCAAGCAGGACTACGAAGTCACCGCCCAATACATCGCCCTGCTCTACGGCGATGCAAACTGCGATAACGAGGTTGACGCAAACGACGCCTCGCTAATCCTCCGCCATGTCGTGGGCCTTAGCAACATCAGCGAACTCGGCTGCATCCAAGGCGACGTCACTCCCCGCTACGACCACATCCCCAACTCCGCCGACGCCGCCGCAATCCTCCGCCTCATAGTAAAACTAATCCCCACCTTCCCGATACAAACCGGAAACTAACCTAACCCAAAAAACTCCCGATTTGCCATCTATTACATGGCAAATCGGGACCCTCAACCTTCATATTAAAATCAAACCCCTCCCCCATTTACGGGTTCTTTTGGTCCTTTTCTTCCCGTAAAGAAAAGGACGGTCCCCCCGTCCCGTTCCCCGTCCCTTATTTTCATTTTACAAATCCCAAACCATTTGGTATAATTATGCCATTGAAATTTGATATCGGAAAGGGGCAGGCACATGCAAGCAATTCGGTTCAAGGAAGGCTTTGTGGCGGGCGTTGCAACGGCAGCGACGCAGATAGACGGCGACTGCAAAAACAGCAACTGGTACGACTGGTACAAGCGGGGCAATATTAAGGACGGTTCAAACCCCGACATAGCCACGGAGCATAGAAAGCGGCTTAAAGAGGACACCGGGCTTTTGGTTTCGCTGGGCATAAGAAACTACCGCTTTGGTCTGGAATGGGCAAGGATAGAGCCCGAGTGCGGCAAGTTTTGCGAGGAGGAGTTTGCGCTCGTGCGCCGTGAATTGGAGCTTTTGAAGGCGGGCGGCGTGCGCCCCCTGCTTACGATACACCACTTTTCCAACCCGATGTGGTTTGAAAAGCAGGGCGGCTTTTGTAACAGGGCGGGCGTTGAGTGCTACTTAAGATTGGTCTCCGAGGTTGTAAAGCGGCTTGGCGATCTTGTAAGCGAGTACATCACGATAAACGAGCCCAACGTCTATGCGATGAACGGCTACTTTGCGGGCACGTGGCCACCGGGCAAGAACTCGCTTTCGGCTACGCTTAGGGTAATGAAGAACATGGGCGTCTGCCACAGAAGGGCATATGAGCTGATTCACAAGCTCCGCAGCGATATGGGCTATTCCGACACCCGTGTAAGCTATGCGCATCACATGCGGGCGTACGCACCCAAGAACCACAAAAATCTATGGCATAGGTTCTGCACCCCGATAGTAAGATACCTGTTCCAAGACCGTATTTCCAAGACTTATCTCAAAGAGGGTGGCAAGCTCTTTTGCGACTTTCATGCGGTAAACTATTACAGCAGAACGGCGGTAGAGGGGCTTAGGGACGGCACCTTCGACAATGTGGACAAGAACGACCTCGGCTGGGAGATATACCCAAAGGGGCTCATCGTCTGCGCCCGTGAGCTTTATGAGCTTGCAAGGCTGCCGATTTACGTGACCGAAAACGGCACCTGCGACAACGAGGATAGTTTCCGTGCAAGGTACATATACGAGCATCTAAAAGAGATAGTGCAAAGCGAGCTTCCGATTGAACGTTACTATCACTGGTGCTTTGTCGACAACTTCGAGTGGATTGAGGGCATGGCGGCACGGTTTGGACTGGTGAGGCTCAAGGCCGATATGGACAGGGAAGTAAAGGCAAGCGGCAGGTTCTATGCAGAGATGATTGAAAATGGCGGCGTAACGGACGATATGATAGAGCGTTACTGCAAGCAGGAATATCACAAATAGGAGGAAGCTATGGCAAGAAACTGGTGGAAGGAACGGGTGGTCTATCAGATATACCCCCGCAGCTTTTGCGACAGCAACGGCGACGGCATAGGCGATATTCAGGGCATAATCCAAAAGCTCGATGTGCTGAAGGAGTTGGGCATAGGCATATTATGGCTTTCGCCCGTTTACCGCTCCCCAAACAGGGACAACGGCTACGACATAAGCGACTATTGCGAAATCAATCCCGAGTTTGGCACGATGGAGGACATGGACGAGCTTATCGAAAAGGCGAAGCGGCTCGATATAAAGTTGGTTATGGACTTGGTGATAAACCACACCTCCTTTGAACACGAGTGGTTCCAAAGGAGCAGGAAGAGGGAGGAGCCCTACACGGACTACTATATCTGGAAGGATAAGCCCAACAACTGGACGGGCTTTTTCGGCGGAACCACGTGGACCTATGATGAACAGCGCAAGCAGTATTACCTCCACCTGTTCGACGAGGGGCAGCCGGACTTGAACTACAACAACCCCAAGGTGTTACAAAGCGTCAAGGCCGTCATGCGCTTTTGGCTCGACAAGGGCGTTTCGGGCTTCCGCTGCGACGTTATAAACGTGCTTTACAAAAGCTCGCTTAAAAACGGCTTCCCAAGCCCCGCACTCTGCGGCAGGGAGCATTACATATCGAAGAAGGGCACGCTGAAAATTTTGCATGAGCTTAGGCGGGACGTTTTGAGCGAGTACGACTGCTTCACCGTGGGCGAAACCGTCATGGTAAAGCCAAGGCAGGCGAGAAAGCTCTGCACCGACGCCCTCGACATGGTGTTTGCGTTCGAGCATATGGAGACCGACTGCTTCTTTATCAAGTGGTTCTTGAGAAAGTTCAAACCCGAGCGGCTCTTCCGTGCGCTTTTGAAGTGGCAGAAAAAGATGCCGTGGAATGCGGTGTATTTTGAAAACCACGACCAGCCGAGGAGCGTTTCAAGGTTCGGTGACGATAAAAACTTTCACAAAGAGAGCGCAAAGGCGCTTGCCGTGCTGCTTCTAACGCTCAAGGGCACACCCTACGTCTATCAGGGCGAGGAGATAGGCATGACCAACTTCGACTATGAATCCATGGACGAAATAAGGGACGTAGAGAGCAAGAACGTCTATGAGATAGCCAAGCGGTTCCGCTTTTCAGAGGAGTACCGCTGGCGCATGATAAGGCTTAAAAGCCGTGACAACGCAAGAACGCCTATGCAGTGGAATGCGCAGGAGAATGCAGGCTTTTCAAGCGGGGAGCCGTGGCTTAAGGTCAACAAAAACCATGGGAGCATAAACTTTGAAAGCGAGTACAACGACCCCGATTCCGTCTGGCACTTCTATAAAAAGCTCATAGAGTTTAGAAACGGCTCGGAGGTTTTGAAGCGGGGCAGCTTCCGCCTGTCCTATCTAAGCCCCGACGTGTTCGCCTTCGAGCGAGCCTACGACGGCAAGAAGCTCGGCGTTATTGTAAACCTGTCCGGCAAGAAAAAGAAGGTGCCCTGCGTGGGCTTTACCGTGCTGTCCACGCACGGCAGAGCGCAGATAGACTGCGAGTTGGAGCCCTACGAGGCAGCGATTTTAAGGAGGTAGCATGGCAAAGATTTGCTTTGAAAACGGGATATTCTCACTCGACACCGAGAACACGAGTTACAGAATCCTTATAAACGAGCACGGGCATTTGGAGCATATCTACTACGGTGCAAGGATTGCAGGCTGCAACCTCGACGCCCTGCGCTACAAGCGAACGATAGGCAGGGGCTCGCAGGTCTTGACCGAGCCCGAGGACAAGACCTACAGCTTGGACGACGTTCCACTCGAATGGTCGGGCATAGGCAGGGGGGACTATCGCAACACGCCCGCCGAAATTCTAATGCCCGACGGCAGCTTCACCTGTGATTTTGCATATCAAAGTCACGAGATTAAAGACGGCGCAACGGAGATGAAAACCCTGCCCACGGCATACGGCGAGGGCGCAAAGACGCTAATAATTACGTTAAAGGAGAGGGCGAGCGAGGTCTATCTGCGTCTGTACTACACGGTCTATTCCGATGCAAATGTGATAACCCGAAGGGCGGTTTTGAAAAACTGTGAAGATAACGAGCTTATGATACGCAAGCTCATGAGCATGATGATGGATCTTCCCGAGCGGGAATATGTTATGACGAGCTTCGACGGCGATTGGATAAGCGAGGCGCAGCGGCACGACAGGACGGTGCAAAGCGGAATCTACATAAACGAGAGCACGACGGGCGCCTCCTCAAATCGGCATAACGCCGGTATAATTTTGAGCGAAAAACATGCAAGCGAGGACCACGGACGGGTCTACGGCTTCAACCTTATTTACAGCGGCAACCATCACACGGCGGTAGAGAAGGCACCCAACGGCATGGTTCGGGTCATGAGCGGCATAAGCCCGCATTGCTTCATGCACGGGCTTGTCCATGGCGAGGAGTTTGAAACCCCCGAAGCGGTTTTGAGCTTTTCCCAAGGAGGGTTCAACGGGCTTAGCCACAACCTTCACAGCTTCGTCAACGAGCATATAGTTCGGGGCGATTGGAAGGGCAGGGAGCGGCCGATTTTGATAAACAGCTGGGAGGCGTATTTTTTTAAGTACAAGCAGGGAAAGCTCTTGCGTTTGGCACGGCGGGCAAAAAAGCTCGGCGTGGAGCTTTTCGTGCTTGACGACGGCTGGTTCGGGGCACGCAACTCCGACACGGCAGGACTCGGCGACTACGAGGTTAACCGAAAAAAACTCAAAAGCGGCATCGACGGGCTCTCCAAAAGGATTGAAAAGCTCGGGCTGAGGTTCGGGCTGTGGTTCGAGCCGGAGGCAATAAACCCCGACAGCGAGCTGTACAGGGCCCATCCCGAGTATGCGATAAGGCATGAAATAAGGGAGCCCGCCATGGGCAGAAACCAGCTCGTTTTGGACTTGTGCAACCCGAGCGTTCGCGACTACATCGTGGAAAACGTAGGCAAAATCTTGGACGAGGCAAAGATATCCTATGTCAAGTGGGACATGAACCGCCACATGAGCGATATGCATTCCCCGTTTTGCAAAGGCGGCGAGTTCTTTCACCGCTACGTTTTGGGACTGTACGAGGTGCTTCACAGAATTTTCACGCCCCGCCCGCACATCCTCTTGGAGGGCTGTTCCTCGGGCGGGAACAGGTTTGACCTCGGTATGCTCTGCTTTTGCCAGCAGCTCTGGGCGTCGGATGATACCGACCCGATAGAGAGAATCAAGATTCAAAAGGGGCTATCCTACCTCTATCCGCAGTCGGTTATCGGGGCGCACGTCAGCCAAGCCCCGCACCAGCAAACGCTTCGAAACACCCCGCTTGCCACGAGGTTCAACGTTTCGGCGTTCGGAGCCTTGGGCTATGAGCTGGACCTTTCGGAGCTTTCAAAAGAGGAGCGCAGGGACGTTGCAAGGCAAACGGCGTTTTACAAGCGGTACCGAAAACTCTTTCAGTACGGAACTTTCTACCGCTTCGATAAGGAGAGGGACAACATGGACTGCTTTGAGGTTTCGGAAGGCGATACGGCCGTTGCGGCCCTCTATCAAACGGTGGCGGAGGCGGCGCCCAAAAACGATATTTTGTTTGTAAAGGGGCTTGACAGCAAGGGCCTGTATCGGGTACAAACAAGGGAGCAGCGAATCTACGTTTCAAGGTTTGGCAGCCTTATAAAACACCTGATTCCAATAAGGCTCAAGCCCGACGGCTGGATTTTAAGGCTTGTAAACCGCAATTACAGCTTAAAGGACGGGCAACAGAGCCTGTCGGCATCGGGCGAGCAGCTGATGGCGGGGCTTAGGCTCAACCGACAGTACATAGGCACGGGCTATGACAAGGATTTAAGGCTTTCGGGCGACTTCGGTTCGCATATGTATATATTTGAAAAAGGAGAGGAAAAGGGAGCATGAACAAGAGGGATAGGAAGAACATGGTGTTCTTTGGACTTGGCACGATAGGCAGGGATATGTTCTATGCGTTTGTAGCGAACGCCCTGCTGTACTTTCTGACCAACGTCCTATCACTTCCGATAGGTGTGTTTGCGGCGGCGAGCATGGTTTTGACCGTGCTAAAGATATTCGACGCACTCAACGACCCGATAACCGGAATGATAATCGACAACACGAGGTCGAGGTTTGGAAAGTTCAAGCCCGCAATGCTCGTGGGAGCCATAGCGGGTGCGGTGTTTTATTTGATACTGTTTGCGGACTTGGGGCTTAAAAACTACTGGTTCGTCGTAGTGTTCGGGTTTGCCTACATCTGTTGGGACATAGCCTACGGCATAAACGACATAGGCTACTGGTCGATGCTGCCCGCCCTTTCGCTCGATCAAAAGAAGCGGGAGCGCATGGGCGCCTTTGCAAGGATATGTGCAAACATCGGCATGTTCATCGTCATGGTGGGCTGGCAGCCGATTACGCAGATGCTCGGCTCCACCGAGGATAACCCCGACCCAAAGGCGTGGTTCATCCTTGCAGTTGCGGTGACCGTGCTGATGATAGCCTTCCAGCTTTTCACCCTGTTCGGCGTCAAGGAAAACCGTAAGATGTTCAAGCAGGAGGAAAAGACGAGCCTTAGGGATATGGCAAAGGCGCTGTTCAAAAACGACCAGCTCATGTGGACGACTATTTCGATGGCGCTGTTTATGATAGGCTACTGCACGACTACGGGCTTTGCAACCTACTATATGCAGTACATCTACGGCGACATCGGAATGTACGCCATCCTTGCAGCCATCGTCGGCGTTGCGCAGATAGTGGCGCTTATAATCTTCCCCGCAGTCTCGAAAAAGACGACGAGGGAGAGGCTGTATCTAATCTCAACCCTTATGGTCATAGGAGGCTACGTGCTGTTCTTCTTTGCGGACTACTTAAACGGCACGACGCTTGCGATAGGCGGCTTCTCGTTCAAGGCGAGCCTTATCGTCATAGCCGTGAGCGCACTTATCATCTTCATAGCACAGGCGTTCATACAGCTTTTGATGCTGATGTTCCTTGCGGACACGATAGAGTACGGACAGTGGAAACTCGGCAAGCGCAACGACAGCGTAACCTTTTCGGTTCAGCCCCTTATCAACAAGATTGGTGCTGCGCTTTCCACGGGCTTTATCTCGCTTGCGGTCATCTTTTCGGGGATAAAGACCGGGGACGTTGCGGCAACGAGCATTGACGGAGGTGGACAGCTGCTTGTAAAGATAGCAATGCTCGTAATCCCGCTCATATTCATAATTGCAGGCTACATAATCTATCGCAAAAAATTCAAGATAAATAAAGAAACCTATGAGAAGATTGTTGAGGATTTAAGGCAGCGGGGCGACCTGTTGCAGGAGGAGCAAGCACAATGAAGCAGCGTTTAGAGGCGGAATTTTCTAAGATATTCGGCTCGGGCGAGCTACCGAGAGTTTATTTTGCGGGCGGCAGGGTTAACTTAATAGGCGAGCACATCGACTACTCGGGCGGCAGGGTCTTTCCCTGTGCGCTTGCGCTCGGAACCTATGTTGCAATCCGCAAACGGCAGGACGGGGAGCGAATCTTTCGCTCCTTGGGCGTAAACGACGGCTGGGAAAAGTATCCAAAGGCGGTGCTTTCCGCCATGGAGCAGGCGGGCTACGGCTTTTCGGGCGGCTTTGAAATTCTGGTCGCTGGAAACCTGCCCTTGGGCTCGGGGCTCTCGTCCTCGGCGTCCTTGGAGGTTGCAATAGCCTATGCGCTCTCGGATACCTTCGATTTGGGAATTTCCAACAAGGAGATAGCCCTGCTCTGCCAGAGGGCGGAGAACGAGTTTGTGGGCGTGAACTGCGGCATCATGGACCAGTTCGCAGCGGCGATGGGCAAGGAGGGCTGCGCAATATATTTGGATACCGCAAGCCTCGATTATGAACACGTTCCGCTCGAGCTTTCCGAGCACGAGATATTGATATTCGACACCAAAAAGCCACGAAAGCTCTCCGAAAGCAAGTACAACGAGCGCAGGAGCGAGTGCGAGTATGCATTAAAGGCCCTGCAATCGCAGCTCGATATAGGAGCGCTTTGCGAGCTTACGATGGACGAGCTTAATAAAAATTCTCACCTCATCGACAACGCCACCTGCCTAAAGCGTGCCCGCCACGCCGTTTCGGAGAATCAGCGGGTCAAAAAGGCGGTCGAGGTGCTGAAAGAGGGCGATATGGAGGCGTTTGGCAGGCTTATGAACGAGTCCCACGTTTCGCTCATGGAGGATTACGAGGTTTCCTGCAAGGAGCTTGACACGCTCTGTGAGATACTGTGGAAGCAGGACGGCGTTTTGGGCGCAAGGATGACCGGCGCAGGCTTTGGCGGCTGTGCGGTTGCGCTCGTTGAGAGGTCGAGGGCGGAGGAGATTACCGCCTTGACTTTGAAAGAATATAGGAGTATTATCGGACACGAGGGCGCCTGCTGCCGAGGGGTTGGCGGCGCACCTAAGAGGATATAAGGAGGAGAATCATGAACAAACCGGTACTTGTCATAATGGCTGCAGGCATGGGCAGCAGGTTCGGCGGCACAGGCTTAAAGCAGATGGCGGCAGTCGACGACGAGGGGCAGGTCATAATCGATTTTTCGATGTACGATGCCTACCTTGCAGGCTTTAGAGACGTTATTTGCATCATAAAAGAGGAGATGCGCGAGGACTTTGAAAACATCGTTGCAAAGAAGGTCAGAAGCAAGCTCAACATTCACTATGCCTATCAGAAGATGGACATGCTGCCAAAGGGCTATGAGATACCCGAGGGCAGGGTAAAGCCTTGGGGAACCTCCCATGCGGTGCTTTGCGCAAAGGAACTTGTAAACGGGCCCTTTGCGGTCATCAATGCCGACGACTTTTACGGCAGAAGCGCCTATAAGACCATCTTCGACTACCTTTCTAAACCCCACGGCGACGCCGAACATGCGATAGTAGGTTACATTTTGAAAAACACCCTCTCCGAAAACGGCACGGTTTCAAGGGGCGTTTGCGAGGTCGATGAAAACGGACGGCTCGTAGACATAGTGGAGCGGCTTAAGATAGACCGCAGGGGCTACACCGAGGACGGAGGTTTAACCTTCACGCCCCTCGATGAAAACACCGTGGTCTCGATGAACTTCTTCGGCTTCCAAAAGAGCTTTATGGACGAGCTTGAAAAGCGCTTCCCCGATTTTTTGGACGAGGGCTTAAAGGCAGACCCCAAAAAATGCGAATACCTGCTCCCCAGAACCGTGGATAAGCTGATAAAGGAGGGCTGCGCAAGCGTTCAAACGCTTCTAAGCTCCGACAGCTGGTACGGCATAACCTACTCCGAGGATTTGCCCGCCGTCAAGGTCAAGATTAAGGAGATGAAGGACGCAGGCAAGTATCCTAAACGTTTATGGGATTAGTTATTTTTACCTCCCGCCTGTCATAGGTCACAAGCCCGTTAAGCTCGTCCTCAACGTCGCTTAACTGGGTGTAAACCGTAGCTGCAAGCCCCTGCTTTATTGCGGGGGCTATTTCATTTTTATAGAGGGCGTCGAGCGCTTTTTCAAACTCCTCCTTCGAAGAAAACCGCTTATAACCAAAGTCCTTTTGGTTAAAGCAATGCCCGTGTATTCTAAGGTTGTATCCGCCGAACTCACTCAGCACCACAGCCCTGCCCTTTTTGTCGGGCTTAAACCTGTACTTTTTGAAGTAGACGTGCAGGCTCTTAACGTCGCTTATGCCCTGATCGTGCCAGCCGCTCGCATGGTCTATCGTGCGGCTCTTGTCAATGCTAAGGATGGCCTTGACCGCTTCGGCTGCATCGAACTGCCCCCAGCCCTCGTTAAAGGGTACCCACATGGCAATCGAAGGCACGTTTTTCAAAAGCTCCACCATGCGCTTCAATGCCTCCGTGTAATCACGGCGGGAGGCCTCCTCCTTGCGGGCAAACAGGCGGTAGTGGTTGTCTCTCAGGTGGATATTCGTCACGAGCGGCGCGGAGATGATTATAGGGTTGTAGCTTCCGCCCCCGTTCATCATATCCTGCCACACGAGCATACCTATCCTGTCGCAGTGATAGTACCAGCGCAGCGGCTCAATCTTTATGTGCTTTCTAAGCATATTAAAGCCGAGCTTCTTTGCAAGCTCGATATCGAACATCATCGCCTCATCCGAGGGCGGGGTGTACAGCCCGTCGGAGTAGTAGCCCTGATCCAAAAGCCCGTGATGAAAGTAGGGCTCGTTGTTCAAAAACAGGCGGGGGACGCCCTTTTCATCCTCGGAAACGCCGAACTTGCGCATAGCAAAGTAGCTTTCGACGAGGTCAAAACCGAGCCTTGCATAAAAGGGATAGAGCCTTGGATTTTCGGGCGACCACGCAATAAAATCGGGCACGGGCAGGGTTATTGTCTCGTTGGTAAGCCCCTCAAAGGTTTTGCCCTCAAAATCTATCGAACAGGGCGCATAGTCCGAGCTTTTCACGGTTATCGAAACGCTGCCTTCATCGAAGTTGGGGCATATATCGAGGCTGTCGATGTGGCGCTTCGGCAGGCTCTCAACCCACACCGTCTGCCAAATTCCGCTCTGACAGCCGTACCATATCCCGCCCCGCTTGCTCCTTTGCTTGCCCCTCGAATGATAGGAGGAATCGCTAAGGTCCGTAACCGCAACTATAAGCTCGTTTTCCGCTTGAATATGCTCGCTTATATCCACCGAGAACGGCAGATAGCAGCTTAAATAGGTTCCGAGGTTCTTGCCGTTAAAGTACACCGTGGCACTTTGATCCACCGCCCCAAAGTGCAAAAGCGTGCAGTCCGACAAAAAGCCCTCCTCAAAGACTATCTTGCGTCTGTAAAACAGGGTTTCGTTGGGCTTTAGCGTTCGATTTACCCCGCTAAGCTCGCTCTCGGGCGAGAACGGAACTATAATCTCCCCGTCATAGCTTTCGGGGAGCTTCGAATCCGAGCGAATCGCATACTCCCAGCGCCCGTTGAGGTTTTTATAGCTTTCTCGCCTCATCTGAGGACGGGGATACTCCGAAAGGGGAGCGTCCCCGTTCAAGTTCTCACCCCAAACGGTTAGCATATTGCTTCTCCTTTTCGGTCCGCTTCAAAATTATAATCGGTATCAGACAAAGCAGCAGGATTGCGGCTGCGCCCAAGAATATCCCCGGGGTCGGCACCTGCTTTACAGCATTATACTCGTCGATATAGGTGGTAGTACTGTTTTTAATGATGAACGAGCCAATGTACGGGCCTATTATCATCGGCAGCAGCACTTGGAATATCATGCGTATGCCTTGGAACAGCCCCACCTTGTCCGAAGGCGTGTAGTCCCGAATCGTACCCGAAAGTGCGGCGCTGACGAGCATGTTGCCACCCATCATCACGATGCCGGCTATGATAACCGTTACAAAGCTGCGCACAAGGAACATTCCGATAAGTCCCACAAACATCACGCCGAGCGCAGGAAGGGTAAACTTGAGCTTGCCCGCCTTGTCGATTATGCGTCCAAAGACAACGCTTATAATCGAGGCCACTATCAAAACGATGCCGAGAACTATGGCATAGGACTCGATTTTTAGGTACTCTTGAATATAGATTATCAGGTAGGGAAGGAACACCTGCACCGCAATGCAGAACAGACCAAAGGCGGCAAGCGCAATGTACAGCGGCTTATTCTCCTTAATTACTTTGGGTCTAAAGCCGTAGACGATGTTCTTCCAATAGTTGTCCTTCTTTGGGACGGGCGTTTCCTTGGGCAGAAGGAAAGCGGTAACGATACCCGTCAGCGTCACCATAGCACCGAATATCAAAAAGAACTCCCGCCATTGCCCGTTCTTCGTCATGCCGTCGAACAGCCCGAATATTAACAGCATTGCGATGAGCGGAAGCGTTGCCAAGACCGACTCAACCCTGCCTCGGTTTTCCTTGGTAGTGTTGCAGGTGATGTAGGCGTTAAAGGCGGCGTCGTTTGCCGTCGAGCCGAAAAAGGTCATGATGCAGTCCATTACAACGACCGCAAGCGCAGCCATCATAACCGCATTTGCAGCGGGGAAGAGCGAGCCTATGCTATCCACCGAAAGGAAGCCGAAGGCTGCGGTAGCCAAGCCCCAGAGTATGTAACCAATGCTGATAAACGCCTTGCGCCTGCCAATTCTGTCCGAAAGCGCCCCCATAAAGAGCGTCGTTACGGTAGCCACGATACCGCTTGCCGCAACCATGGCGGCGATGTAAGACGTATCTTTGGAGATGGTGTTGTACAGGAACACGTTAAAGTACATGTTCTCGATTGCCCACGCAAGCTGTCCCACCAGCCCCAAGATTAAAAACGATGCCCACATTCGCAGGGATATGCCCTTTTGTTTCATAATGCCTACCTCCCAAGCAGTTTATTGAAATATTCTATCATCATTAAACGAAAACCACAAGTCCATAATTGCTTGTAATGCAGGGCTTATAGTGTTATAATTTAAGAAAACAAGAGGAGAGAGCTATGCTTAAAATAGAACATCTTACAAAATCCTACGGCGGAGCCGCACCTGCGGTTTCGGACTTGAGCCTGCACGTTGAGGCGGGAGACATCTTCGGCTTTATAGGACACAACGGGGCGGGCAAGACCACGACCCTGCGCTGCATTGCGGGAATACTCGATTTTACCGAGGGCGAGATCTATGTTGACGGCAGGTCCGTTCGCCGCGAGCCCATAGCCTGCAAGCAAGCGATGAGCTACATCCCCGACAACCCCGACCTCTACGAGCATCTCACGGCGATAAAGTATCTGAACTTCATAGCCGACGTCTACGATGTTTCCGAGCAGGACAGAAACGCAAGGATAAAGCAATACGGCGACGCCTTTGAGATTACGGGCAACCTCGGGGACCTGATAGGCTCCATGTCCCACGGCATGAAGCAGAAGGTGGCTTTGATAGGCGCCCTCCTGCACGAACCCAAACTGCTGTTGCTCGACGAGCCGTTCGTGGGCTTGGACCCCAAGGCTGCACATGCGGTCAAGACGATAATGCAGGACATGGTAAAGCGGGGCAGCGCAATATTCTTCTCGACCCACGTTTTGGAGGTTGCGGAAAAGCTCTGCAACAAGGTTGCGATAATCAAGCAGGGCAGGCTTATAGTTACGGGCGATATGGATACCGTTCGAGGCAACAGCTCGCTTGAAGAACTGTTTTTGGAGTTGACGGATAAATGAAAAAGCTGATTCTGTTAGTAAAATTGCAGCTTTCAAGCCTGTTTGGCAGGGCAGTCATCCCCAAGAAGGACGGCGACCCCACACGCAGGCGTAAGCAGCGCAGCAACTTTGCAACCATGCTCGTAACGGGCATACTCCTGCTTGCAATGTCGTTTATGTACAGCTACGGCATGGCGGCGGGCTTAAAGCCCTTAAACGCCCTCGACTCGCTGCTGTCGGTGATGATGGTTGCAAGCACGATGCTGATACTCATTTCGGCAATAGCCCGTGCAAAGACCGTGTTGTACACGTTCGGGGACTACGATCAGATGATGAGCCTGCCCATACCCCCAAGGGTGGTGGCTGTGTCTCGTCTTATCTCCTACTACGTATTCGACCTCTTGTTTGCGGTTGCCCTGTTGATTCCGTGCGGCATAATCTACGGCATATATCAAAACCCCGCATGGACGTTCTACCCCATGCTCATCGTCCTAACCCTGTTCGTGCCCTTGCTTCCGCTTGCAATAGGCGGGTTTTTGGGAACGCTGCTTGCGGCTGCCACTGCAAGGTTCAAGTATAAAAACGCCCTTTCGACGATAATGCAGATGGCGCTTTTGATACTCGTCATGGTGCTTTCGTTCACGCTTCAAGGCTCGGAGGAAATGCTCTCCTCGGCAGCGATGGCGATTGCCGACAGGGTGGAGGGCATATATCCGCTTGCGGGAATGTTCTCCTCTGCATTACACGGCGGCGAGGTGCTACAAGGCTTGGCGTTTATCGGAATATCCGCTGCCTTTGGGCTGCTGTTCTCCGCCTTTACGATAAAATTTTTCAAGCCGCTCTGCACCCGTATGCGGGCGGTGTACAGAAACCGCAACTTCCGCCTTACAAGGCAGTCCAAGCGCAGTCTTTTGGGCTCTCTTTACCTTAGGGAGTGGAAGCATTACACCTCGAGCACGCTGTACTTTATCAACACGGGCTTTGGCTCCATCCTGCTTGCGCTTGCAATCCTCTACCTTGCGTTCTTCGGCAGGAACACCCTGCAGCCGCTTGCAGATGTTCTGCTGCTTTCGGGCTATGAATCGTTTTTCGCACCGGTGATAGCAAGCGTCCTTGCATGGCTTTTGTGCCTGTGCCCGCCGACGGCTGCCTGCATCTCGATAGAGGGCAAGAACCTGTGGCTTTCCAAGCACCTTCCGATTCCCGCAGGGACATGGATAAGGAGCAAGATTTTAGTCTCGCTGACCCTGCCCGTTCCGATAAGCCTGATAACCGTAGCAGCGCTCACGCTCTCGCTAAGGCTGCCCGCGGCGGTGGCGATAGGAACGCTCGCAATCCTACTTCCCTACATATACTTTTTCACAGTTGTAGGGCTGTGGATAAACCTTAGAAACAACCGCTTCGACTGGAAGAACGAGGCGGAGATAGTCAAGGCGGGGGCACCCGTACTCATAATGATACTTGTGACGATGGCAGCCACCGTTTTACCCGCAGTGTTCACCATATCCACGGAGCTGCCGTGGCTCTGCTATGTGGCAGCCGCAGCCTTCTTGATTGCGGCAATCGTGCTTAGAGCAAAGATAGAAAAGCGGGCGGAGGACATAAGGAGAAAGCTGTAATTTGATTCAAGTAAGAAAGCTCTCGATAACGCAGCACATAAACGGCAGGTCGCTCACACGGGAGCTTTCGTTTACCCTAAACGACGGGGAGAAGGCGGTAATCATAGGCGAGGAGGGCAACGGCAAGAGCACGCTTTTGCGCTGCATCTTCAATCCCTCCCTGATAGACGCCTACGCCGACGTCACGGGGGACATACTGCTAAACAGATCCAAGATGGGCTACCTCCCCCAAGAGCTCCCGCACGAGTACCGCAGCCTTGCGATAAGCGAATACTTGGAGGTGGGCGGTGCGGATATTCCAAGGCTCAATCGCATCTTGGAGCAGTTCGGGCTCGACGAGTCGATAAGGCTCGAAAACAGGCTCATGGGTACGCTCTCGGGCGGGGAAAAGGTCAAGCTGCAAATTGCAAGACTGCTCCTTGACGAGTCGGACGTGCTGCTCTTGGATGAGCCTACCAACGACATCGACCTGCAAACGCTGATGTGGCTCGAGGACTTTTTGAACGAAAGCCCGCAGGCGGTGCTGTACGTCTCGCACGATGAAACCCTGATAGAAAAGACCGCCGAAATGGTG
Organism: Clostridia bacterium; assembly: GCA_030526995.1. Lineage (GTDB taxonomy): Bacteria > Bacillota > Clostridia > Christensenellales > CAG-138 > JAQUTY01. Next base: position 2,427 of record JAUNBP010000029.1, on the reverse strand, counting down.
ATTCACTTAGAGCAGCTACACACCAAGAAGGAGTGCCGCCACACGGTAGCCCACGTTCCGTATCGGGTGTACATGGACGAGCGCACCTCCGCCTTTGAAAGGCAGGCTGCAATAGCCCGTAAGGAGAAGGAGCAGTTCGATGCAAGGATGGCGAGGTATCAGCGCATATTCGAGCGGGTTCAGCACGAGCAGCGCACAATTTCGAGGGGCGACCCCTCGGGCGGCAGGCTGCTTAAAAAGAAGATGCACTCGGTAAAAGCAATGGGCGCAAGATTCGAAAAGGAGAAGGAAAAGCTCACCAAGCTGCCGATAATGGAGCAGCCGATTTTCATCACCTTCAAACCCGGTGGCATACCCAAGACAAAGACCGTGGTAGATATCGAGCTTCCCGAACTTAAAATCGGGGACAGGCTGCTTTCAAAGGATATAAAACTGCTTGTGCGGGGAGGCGAGCATGTGGGGATCTTCGGCGACAACGGCGTTGGCAAGACCACGCTTTTGAGACTTATAGACTCTGAGATAGCCAAAAAAGGGCAGCTGAAAACCTTCTATATGCCGCAGGACTACTTGGAAAAGCTCCCGCTCGATGTAAGCGCAGTAGAATTCTTGGCGCCTTTGGGCAGCAAGGAGCAGGTAACGCAGGCACGAACCTATTTAGGCAGCCTAAAGTTCACCCGAGATGAGATGACAAGCCCGATTGCAAGGCTTTCGGGCGGCCAGCGGGCAAAGCTGTACTTTTTGAATATGGCGCTTTCGGACTATCAGGTGCTCGTTTTGGACGAGCCCACCCGCAACTTTTCCCCGCTTTCAAATCCCGTGATAAGAAAGGTTTTGCGGGATTTCGACGGGACGATAATAAGCATAAGCCACGACAGAAAATATCTTTTCGAGGTCTGTGACAGCCTGTATCGCCTGACCCGCGAGGGCCTGTTTTTACAGTAGGTTATTCGCCGTAGAGGTATTCGTGTATCAACTCGGCGTTGGCCTCAATATCTATGGGCAGCACCGAAGCGCCGTTTACTCTTGCATACCGCCAAGTGCCGTCAAACGGCATACGTGCAGTCTCTATCTCTATTGCGGGCCCGTCCAAAAGCTCCAGCCCCAGAGCGGTAATATCCGCAAACGAGAGGTTGGTTCGTACATAACCCTTGGAAAAATTCACAAGGCTTGTAAGCGTATTGAAATTCATTTCACTCCGAATCTTATCGTACAGGGCGAGCATAAACCTGCGCTGATGCTCGGTTCTTGAAAAGTCGCCCTGACCGGTTTTTCTGTCGCGCACGAAGATCAAGGCCTGCGTTCCGTTAAGGTGGTGGGTTTCACCCTCGCCCGCCCAGCGCACGCCTATGCGGTTCGCTTCCTTTTGATTTAACTCAACGTCGATGCCGCCGATGTTATCGACAAGCGTCTTAAACTCATCGAAGGCAAGCGTGACATAGTATTGAATATCCAAGTCAAAAAGCTCATTTATCGTGTTGATAATAAGCCCCGGGCCGCCAAAGCGTATGCAGGTGTTAAGGCGGTTCCAGTTATGCCCCTCAATGGGAACATAGGAGTCGCGCATGAAGCTCAAAAGTTTAATCGTGCCCTTCGTGCGGTCATAAGAGATTAAGAGCATAACATCGCTGCGCCCGTAGCCGGAATAGAGCCTGTCGGCATCCTGCCCCAGGATGAGTATGTTAACAACGTCCTCGGAGAGGCGGTCCCTTTTGTATATCGGAACGGGCGTTGCCTCGGGACTTAGGGTCGCTTCAACCTCGGTATCGGTATCGGTATCGATATCGATATCAAACTCCTCTTCGGCGGGAGCCTCGTCCGTGTATTCGAGCTCCGGCATCGGCGCCGCCGTAGCGGCGGGGGAGAGGCGTTCGGTAATTTCCACGCTGCCCTCATTCAGGCTTGACATGAAATCGGCACCTACAAAGTACGCCGTGCCCGCAGCTGCCACAAGAACGAAGAGCACGCAGCCGTAGAGTATTTTCAGCCAACGGGGTTTGGACAGAACTATACCCAAGATAAGCCCCACAAGGACGAGAAGGGCAGCGCAGATGCAAAGAATCAGGCGCAACCGCATAGTATCGGCAAAAAACACCGTAAAGACGCCGAGGGCGGCTACGCCCAAGACGACAAGAGCAGCGATGATAATCTTAAAAATCGGCTTCATAAGTCCTCTCCTTTTCATAGCAGAGTATAGCACAGAAATAAAAACTATGCAATAAATCATAAAAAATGCTCCAATCTGTTGACAATTCGAAAAAAGCAAAGTAAAATAGTAGCGTTATCGTGGAGGTATGCGGGTGTAGCTCAGTGGCAGAGCTCCAGCTTCCCAAGCTGGCCATGTGGGTTCGATTCCCATCACCCGCTCCAAATACGAAAAATACAAAATTTTAAGGAGAAAATTAAGAAATGGCAAAGGCAAAATTTGAG
>JAUNBP010000028.1 GCA_030526995.1 Clostridia bacterium | reverse complement strand
TCCTTCATATCCATCACCACGATCATTGTAGCACATTCACGGTTTTAGGAAAAGAGCCGGGCTCGGATTGGGGCGGGTTTTGTAGAAAAGTGGGCTTTTTCGGTGGAGTTGGAGGGGGCTTTGCCTTTGTCTTTGCTTACTCTACCACACCAATCGTTGGTTCGAGTTTTACGATGAAGCGGAGGATTGCGGAGGCGTCGGAGGCGGTGTAACCGTCGCTCATATAGGTGTTTGCTGCGAGGGCTTGGTACTCGTTTAGGGTTATGAGGCGCACTATCGCCCGAAGCAGCGTTGAGGCGTCATCCGCTTCCACGTTGCCGTTGCAATTGACATCGCCCATAACGATAACCGTGTAAACTATGCCATTAAGCGTTAGGGTGTCACCGGTTTTTAAGTAGGTGCTGCTTCCGCCGCTTGCGCCCAAGACTGCCAAAAGCTCCGCCCGCGTGGTGTTCGGAGGAACGTTGAGTATAGTCCTGTTTGCCGCATTTACAATCGGGTACTGACGCTCAAACCTGCCGCTACCCATATCAATCACAAAGAACGGCGTTGGCAGCTCGGCTATATTATACCTGTTCCAAGTCGTCTCCCCGTTCGGTGCCCAAAGGTTTTTATATAGGGAGTAGTAGTAGAGGGTGACATCCCCGCATCTTGAAAAGGCGCTGTGGTAAAATTCCTTGGGTGGCTCGCCTTCAAAGTAAACGCTTGTAAGCGAGGTACACCATGAAAACGCATACTCTTTTATCGCTTCAACGCCGTTGGGGATTGCTATGGAGCTCAGCGAGGAGCAATAGGAAAACGTGCCCCTCCCTATCGTGACTACGCTGTCGGAGATTTCCACAGAGCGCAGCGATGAGCACCTTGTAAACGCTCGCTCCCCTATTGCAACTACGCTGTCGGGGATTACAATCTCCGTAAGGGAGGTGCACTCGGAAAAGGCGTAAGCGGTTATCGATTTTGTGCCGTTTTTTAGGACTTGGGTGGTTCCGTTCGGCATATTGCCCTTCCATGCATAGGCGGCGTTGCCGACGTAGATTAGCCCGTCGGGCTGAGCATTGTACCATGCGGTTTCGGAGAGGGCGTTTCTTCCCACATGGTCAACCTTTGCGCCAAAGCTAATGCGAAGCAGCGCACTGCAGCGGTAGAAGGCCTCCTCTCCCATATGCTCCACGCTGTCGGGAATCGTGACCGAGGTTAGGTTTGTTTGGCTTCTAAAAGCTCCGTCTGAGATTATTTTGGTTCCCTGCCTTATGGCTACCGCCGTATTTGCGGGCATGGTGCCCTTCCATGTATAGGCTATATTTCCTGCATACACAACGCCGTCGCCCTGTGCCTTATACCAAGCCGTGCCGTAGAAGGCGTCGGTGCCGATTCGGGTTACGGTGTCGGGAATCACTATATTCGACAGGGCTTTGCAAGGGGAGAAGGCGTCGGCGGCTATCGTCTCCACACCGTATGGAATCGTATAGCTCGTTTGCTCTTTGCCTGCGGGGTATTGCAACAGCGTTTTGCCGTCCTTGGTGAGCAACACGCCGTCATCATCCGCCTTATAGTTCGGGTTATCGGCGGCTACGGTAAAGGAGGTCAAGAAGGGACAGGAGGAAAACGCCCTCTCCTCAACGGTCATAACGTTGTTGCCTATCTCCACCGACTCAATCAATTTGCCGACGAAGGCTTCGGCGGCTATTGCCGTAACCTGATAGCCGTCCAAGGCTCTGGGAATTACAACGCTTGTATCCGAGCCGAGATAGTGTGTTATCCTTGCTTCGTTTGTGGTCGAGTCAATGGAATACTCCCAATCCCCTGCCCTCTCCGCCGTTGCGGGCTGCATGGGAAAAGCTGCCGCAAGCAGCAGCAACGTTAAAAACAAAGCCAAGGTCTTTTTCATTACAACCCTCCGTACAAATGCTCTGAATTTGTATCTATTAACATTTTATCCCACCGCTTCCCTCTTGTCAAGGTCTACGGGCACGGATTGGGGCGGGTTTTGTAAAAAAAGGACTTGGAGGCTGCCGCTTTTAGAAAAATTTTTAGCTTTTGAACCTTATAATTATTCGTTTGGGACTTGTTTTTGGCGGGGGTATGCAGTAAAATAAGATATAATATGCAGGGAGGTATCGGGTATGAGATATTATTGCACCGAAGAGCGGCATCCGTCGGGCGGGTTTGGGAGTTTTTACCTTGCCGACGTTGAGAAGAGCCTGAACAAGCTCAAGAAAATGTACAAAAACAGCATACAGCTCATCTACCTCGACCCTCCGTTCGGTGCGAGCGACACCTTCTCCCTAAAGCTCAAAAAGGGGCAGCGGGCGGTGCGGGTTCCCCTGTACCGCACACAGCTTCCCAAGGAGGAGTATCTCTCATGGATGCAGTCCGTCCTAAAGGCCTGCCACGAGATGCTTACGCCCTCCGGCTGCATATACCTCCACATCGACTACAGGCTGCACGCCTCGATGAAGCTGCTGCTCGATAACATCTTCGGGGAAGATAATCTTATGAACGAGATAGTTTGGTGCTACAAGTCCGGCGGCAGAAGCACGAGATGCTTTCCGAAACGGCATGACACAATCCTGTTCTACCGCAAGGGCAGGAGGGTGTTTTTCGATATCAAGGCCGTGGGCAAGCCCAGAGGGACGCAGCGGCGAAACCACATGAAGCGCTTTGTCGACGAGGACGGGCGCATTGGGTTTTCAATCCGCAGCAAGGGAAAGCTGTACAAATACTACGAGGACACCCCCATCTTCCCCTCCGACGTGTGGGACGATATAGACCAGCTTCAGCAGAAGGATAGGGAGCGGCTGGGCTTTGCCATGCAAAAGCCCGAGGCTCTGCTTCGCCGTATCATCCTCGCATCCTCCCGCGAGGGTGATACGGTGATGGACCTGTTCTGCGGAAGCGGCACGACCGCCGCCGTTGCCGCAAACCTCGGGCGCAAATTCGTTGCCGTAGATATCTCGCCCATCGCCCTCTACACCCTAAGAAAGCGGCTGCTCACCCAAAGCAGCATGATGAGCCTCTTGGACGTAGGCTCCCGAGAGCTTACGATAACCTATCCGAAAGATATGTGCGACGCCGAGATAGACAGCGAAGTCGTAGTCAAGGGCTCCACCCGAACCCTAATCATCCACTCCGTCAACCTGAGCGGAACCGATGCGCCCCTAATCTATGCTGCCGTGGGCACGGTGAAGAGCAACTGCTTTAAGCCCTTTGCTATAAACTGCCACCCCAAGCTGCCGCAAAAAATACAGCTCCCCCGAGAAGGGGAAGCCGTGCTTCAAGTTGTAGATGCCTATGGGCATCAGGCCTTTATATCCGTCACCTGATTATTTTTTGAAAAAGTTTTTCTTGCCCTTTGTGGCAACAGCCCCGTTTTGCAATTCCGCAAGCCGTTGCAGCAGGGTTCTTTCCTCTTCGGACAGCTTCTTGGGGACGTCAACGATTACGGTCACCAGCAAATCGCCCTTGCTGTTGCTGTTTAGCCTCTGCACGCCCCTGTCTCGCATACAGAGCGTTGTGCCGCTCTGCGTGCCTGCGGGAATCGTCAGCTTTTCCTCGCCCGAGAGCGTCGGAACGGCTATCTCGCCGCCCAAGACCGCCGTCGTGTAGGTTATAGGCTGGCGGAGCAAGAGGTCGTAGCCCTTGCGGGTGAACAGCTTGTGGGGCTTTACGTTTATCGTGATATAGAGGTTGCCCCTCGGGCCCCCTCTGTATCCCGCTTCGCCCTGACCGCTCATGTTGAGCATATTGCCGTTGTCCGCACCTGCGGGAACCTTGACCTGAAGGCGAACCTGCTTTTTCAGCCTGCCCTTGCCCCTGCAATCGGGGCAGGTCTCCTTGATTATCTGTCCGGTGCCCCTGCAGTTCGGGCAGTCCCTCGACGTTGTGACAACGCCCACAAAGGTGTTCTGCTGAACCCTTATCTTGCCGCTGCCGTTGCAGTTGGAACAGCGCACCGAGCCCGTGCCCGCCTTGGCTCCGCTGCCGTTGCAGCTTGAGCAGTTCTCTTCGCGGTTTAAGAGTATCTCCTTGGTCGTTCCGAACGCCGCTTCCTCAAAGGTTATCGTCATTGAGCAGCGGATGTCGTCGCCTGCCATCGGTGCATTGCGCCTCGGCGTGCTCGATGAAAACCCGCCGCCGAAAAAGCTGCTGAAAATGTCTCCGAAGTCTCCAAAGCCGAAGCCGCCTGCGCCCGAAAACGGGTTGCCGCCGCCCGAGGCGGGGTCGAATGCGGCATGGCCGAACTGGTCATACTTTGCCCTGCTCTCCTTGTCGGACAGTACCGCATATGCCTCGTTCAGCTCCTTGAACTGCGCTTCCTTTTGCTTGTCGTTCGGGTGCAAATCGGGATGGCAATCCTTTGCCTTCTTGCGAAACGCACTCTTTATCTGCGAGTCGTCTGCTCCCTTATCGACGCCCAAAACTTCGTAATAATCTCTCTTTTCAGCCACTACCTGCTCCCCATATTGCGGCGGGAAAACTCCCGCCGCAGCTTCCTAAAGTATTTTTTCTATCGTTTTATTGGTCGTCTACGACCTCGTAATCGGCATCTATAACCTCATCGTTTGAGGTCGTTTGCGCCGTATCTGCCTCGGGCGCCTGCTGTGCCGCCTGCTGCTGTGCCGCCTGCTGCTGATAGACCTTGCCGAACACCTCGTAGCTCACCTCGGTCAGCTTTTCGGTCTCGCTCTTGATGCCCTCTTGGTCGTTCGATTCGACCGCCTTTTTAAGCTCTGCAATTGCAGCCTCTATCCTTGCCTTATCCGCAGAGTCAACCTTGTCGCCCATGTCCTTTAGGGTCTTTTCGGTCGTGTAGATAAGCTGGTCGGCGTGGTTCTTTGCCTCGACAGCCTCCTTGTTCTTCTTGTCCTCGGCTGCAAAGCGCTCCGCCTCCTCTACCGCCTTTTTAATCTCATCCTCGTTGAGGTTGGTGGAGGCGGTAATCGTGACCTCCTGCTGATTGCCGGTGCCTAAGTCCTTTGCCGAAACGTGGACTATGCCGTTTGCGTCGATGTCGAAGGTGACCTCAATCTGCGGCACACCCCTCGGTGCGGGGGCTATGCCCGTGAGCTGGAACCTGCCCAAGGACTTGTTGTACTGCGCCATCTCCCTCTCGCCCTGCAATACGTGAACCTCGACGCTGGTCTGGCCGTCGGCTGCGGTTGAGAATATCTGGCTCTTCTTGGTGGGAATCGTCGTGTTGCGCTCGATCAAGCGGGTGAACACGCCGCCCACGGTCTCGATGCCGAGGGAGAGCGGGGTGACGTCCAGAAGCAGGATGTCCTTGACCTCGCCGCCCAAAACGCCGCCCTGAATCGCTGCGCCTATTGCCACGCACTCGTCGGGATTGATGCCCTTGAAGGGCTCCTTGCCGATGATGCCCTTTACCATGTCCTGAACCGCAGGAATCCTCGAGGAACCGCCGACTAAGATGACCTTGTCAATCTGCGAGCTGCTAAGCTGTGCATCCTGCATCGCCTTCTGCACGCAGACCTTGGTTTGCTCGATGAGGTCTGCAATCAGCTCGGTGAACTTCGCCCTGGTGACCGTCATATCGAGGTGCTTGGGGCCGCTTGCGTCCATCGTGATGAACGGGAGATTGATGTGCGCCTGCATAACGCCGCTGAGCTCAATCTTCGCCTTCTCCGCAGCCTCCTTGAGCCGCTGGGTCGCCATCTTATCCTGCAAGAGGTTGATGCCGCTCGTGCGCTTGTATTCGCTTGCGATGTACTCCATGAGCCTCTTGTCGAAGTCGTCGCCGCCCAAGCGGTTGTTGCCCGCCGTGGACAGAACCTCGAACACGCCGTCGCCAATCTCAAGAATTGAGACGTCGAAGGTACCGCCGCCCAAGTCGTACACGAGAATCTTTTGGTTGGTTTCCTTGTCCAAGCCGTAGGCAAGCGCCGCTGCCGTCGGCTCGTTGATTATGCGCAAGACCTCAAGGCCCGCTATCCTGCCCGCATCCTTGGTCGCCTGACGCTGGCTGTCGGTGAAGTAGGCGGGAACCGTTATGACCGCCTGAGTGACCTTTTCACCGAGATAGTTCTCGGCTTCGGTCTTGAGCTTTTGCAGAATCATCGCAGAGATTTCCTGCGGGGTGTATTCCTTTCCGTCTATGCTTACCTTGTAGGTGGAGCCCATCTCTCGCTTTATGGACGAAATGGTTCTCTCCGAGTTGGTTATGGCCTGATTCTTTGCAACCGTGCCCACGAGCCGCTCGTTGTCCTTAAACGCCACGACCGAGGGGGTCGTTCTTGAGCCCTCCGAGTTGGGGATGACGACGGGTTCGCCGCCCTCCAAAATTGCCACGCATGAATTTGTAGTTCCAAGGTCTATTCCGATTATTTTACCCATTGTTTTTTTGCCTCCTGTTTATTTTACATTTCTAAATTTTTTATATGCAAGACAAGTTGCCTTGTTGATTGCCTATTGCGATACCTTTACCATTGCGGGGCGTATCACCCTGTCCTTTGCTCGGTAGCCCTTTTGCAAGACCGAAAGAACCTCCCCGCTCTCTCTGTCCTCCGCCTGCTCTACAAGCACGGCGTTGTGTACGGCAGGGTCAAACTTTCCGTCCGCCTCAATCTCCTCAAGTCCGAGCTTTTCAAGGGCTTCGAGCAGCTTTTTGTGAATCAGCCTCACCCCGTCCTGCCAAGCCTTATCCGCATTCTCCGCATTGTTGAACAAACGCTCGAAATCGTCAAGTATCGGAAGCAGCGCCAAAAAGCACTCTCGCCTTCCCTCGTCGATGCTGTCCGCCCTTATCTGGGCGTTGCGCTTGCGGTAGTTGTCAAAGTCCGCCTGATTGCGCTGCAACAGCTCCACAACCTCGTCCTTTTGCTTTTGCAAGCCCTCGATATGCTCCTTGGCCTGCTGCATCTGTTCGTGGGTCAAGGTGTAGGTCTCGGGTTCCTCTTTAACCTCCTCTACAACCTGTTCCGCTTCATTCGTTTCCTTGGGTTTCTTTGCCAAAGCCTAATCCTCCTCCAATAAATTGGTAAGCACCTCTCCGATGCTCATCCTCATATATTCCATGACCGACATTACTCGGGCATAATCCATTCTCGTAGGCCCTATCACGCCGAAGGAGCCTATCGGCATATCGCCTATCTTGTAGGTTGCGGTGACAACGCTGCAGTCGGAAAGCTCGTCAATCTCGTTTTCCCTGCCTATCGTTATCGAAAACTCCATCACGCTCGCCTTCTTTAGAAGGCTGTACAGGTTTTCCTTGCCCTCAACGACCGAAAGTAGGTGCTTTGCCTTGTTGACGTCGCTGTACTCGGGGAAGCTTAAAAAGTTGTTCGCTCCGAACAGCTCCACCGAATGTGCGCCTGAGGCGGTGCTTCGCCTTATCGAATCGGTGAGATCGGCAAGAAAGTCGCGGCGGTTCTCTATCTCGCTGCCCAACTCGCTCAAAATGCGGTTGGAGACCGTTGTCATTCGGCAGTTGTAGTACCTTGCGGTGATGTGCTTGGATATCCGCTCAAGCTCCTCCGCACTCATGTTGCGGGGGATGCTGACTACGGCGTCCTTTGCAACGCCCGCATCCGTCACGACGACCAAGAGCGCATAGCCCTCGGTGAGCGGAACGAGCTGCACATGGCGCAGACGGTTTGTCGCAAGCTCGGGCATCAAGACCATAGAGGTGTAGTGGGTAATCTCCGAGAGCGCCTTTGCAGTCTCCTTCATGACCTGCTGTATGCCGTCAACCCTGCGGTCGCAATACCTGCGAATGCTCCTTATCTCGCTGTCGGACAGGCTTGCGGTAGTCAGCATCTTATCCACATACAGTCTGTACGCCTTGTCGGAAGGCACCCTGCCCGCCGAGGTGTGCGGCTGCTCAAGATAGCCCAGCTCCTCCAAGTCCGCCATCTCGTTCCTTATCGTAGCGGCGGAGAGGTTGAACGCCTCCCTCCGACTCAACGCCTTGGACCCAACCGGACTTGCGGACATGAGGTACTCGTCAATAATCGCTTTTAGTATTCGCATCTTTCTTTGATCGAGTTCCATCGAGCTTCCTTTCCGTGTTTTAGCACTCATTGCCCTTGAGTGCTAAACCGTACCTAAAAATTAGCACTTGCCGCAAAAAATGTCAAGCAAGTGCGGGGGCACAATTGTGAAATCACAGTGAAATCGTTATTCTGCATTTATTATAAGCTCATCCTGCCACACCCAGTCCCGCTTGACGAAGGTATGGTTTTCGTCGTACAAGTACTGCGGAATGCAGAGCCTTATTTTGAGGCCTTCCGAGTCCATTTCGGTTAGCTGCATGAGATCGTCCTCTCGGGCTAAGATGGTGCCCTCGTCTATGCTTTCCATTGCAAAAAACGAATCCTCGGGATAATTCAGCCGCCTTATATCGCTGTCGTAAACCTCCTCGTCCGCCGAATAGCTGTACTTCATTCGAGCGTACAGTGCCTCGGTGACGAGCCCGTTTTCATAGGTTAAAATTGCCATCGTGGTGCCGTTTGCTATCGCATAGCGGTTGTTTTCAAGCGGGACAAAGTCGAAGAAGTCCAAAGCTTCGCCATTTTTGTAGCGCACGCATTGAATTGCGCCGTCCAAAGGGCGGTAGCGGCATTTTAATAGGATCTCGCCCTCATAGGTGTCAAGGGTCATTTGGTACTCGTTTTCGGCTGTCCTCATAACGCTTGCGCCCCCGTCATAGCTCGAATAGGACTCGTGGAGCGCCGAAAGCACCCGCTCATCCTCGCAAAGCTCCCTTGTGAGCGGAAGGTACCTGTCGAAAAAGCTGTAATAGGTCAGCGAAAGCGGCTCCTGCGCCGTCTCGTTGTAGCCGCCGACAAGCTCGGTAAGCCGCTTGTCGAGCGCAGGGATTATCGTATCGAGCGCAAGGGCGCAGACGTCTCGGTAGCCCTCGGTTTTTGGGGGTATTTCTTCGGTTTTTGCTTTACAGCCGATAAGCAGGATAAAGATTATCGGCACAATAATCAGTCTTTTCACAAGGCTATTATGTGCCGACGGGTTAAAAGATATGTTTATCTGAAATACAAAAGCGCAGAATTTTGCAAATCCATGCCCCTGCGGTTGAGGCGCAGCCGCTTTTCGTCGTCCTCCCACCAGCCGTTGACGCCGATGGCTGCTATCGCCTCTCGGAAATACTCGTCGATATCGACCTCGAATCTCTCGAAAAACTCAGCCCTGTCTATGCCCTCGGTCTTTCTAAGCCCGAGCATTACGGTTTCAAACATCTGCTCCGATTTGTTGAGCTTTATCGTTTCCGCCGTGGGCAGTTTGTTTGCAGCCGTCTTTTTGAGGTAGCTCTTGATGCTCTCGGTGTTGGAAAACCGCAGCCACATATGCCTGTCGGGGACGGAGGAATGCGCCGCAACGCCAAAGCCCAAGTAGGGCTTATTGTTCCAGTAGGTGAGGTTGTGCCTGCACTCAAAACCCTCTTTGGCAAAGTTTGAAATCTCGTACCTGCGATAGCCCCTGCTTTCAAGGTAGTCCATGCCCGCATCCTGCATATCGGCAACCTCGTCCTCAAAGGGCAGCATTAGCTCCTTTGCCTTTACAAGCCTTTTCAGCTCCGTGCCCTCCTCCAAAATCAGCGAATAAGCCGAAACATGTTGAGGCTCGAAGTCGCAGACAATTTTTAAGGTGTCCAAGTAGCTCTGCTGCGTCTGCATCGGAAGCCCGTGCATTACGTCAACGTTGATGTTTTCAAAGCCTGCCGCCCTTGCAAGGCGCATCGTCTCCTCAAAGTCGGAAAAGCTGTGCGCCCTTCCAATCACGCTCAAAAGCCTGTCGTCTGCGCTCTGCAAGCCCACCGAAAGGCGGTTGAAGCCCGCCGCTCTAAGCGTTGCAAGCCCTGCATAATCCGCCGTCTTGGGGTTGCACTCGATTGAAATTTCGGCGTCCTTTGAAACGGGATAGCGGTTTTTAATATGCTCCAAAACCCGCCTTATATCCTCTGCGTTTAAGACCGTGGGCGTGCCGCCGCCGAAGAATACGGTTTCGACGCTCTCATTGTCCGCAAGCGATGCCCTTCGAAGCTCTATCTCCCTTATCAAGGCGTCGCAGTACCTGTCTGCGCTCTCATCCTTTGGCACCGAACAGAAGTCGCAGTAGCGGCACTTTTTTATGCAGTAGGGAATGTGTACGTATATTGCCGTCATCCGTTTATTCTGAGCACGCTCATAAAGGCATCGCTCGGCAGCGAGACCGAGCCCACCTGCCTCATGCGCTTTTTGCCTTCCTTTTGCTTTTCAAGCAGTTTTTTCTTGCGTGAGATGTCGCCGCCGTAGCACTTTGCCAAAACGTCCTTCCGGACCGCCTTGACCGTTTCCCTTGCTATAACCTTGCCGCCTATCGCCGCCTGCACCGCAATCTCAAACTGCTGGCGGGGGATGACGTCCTTGAGCTTTTCGGCAACAGCCCTGCCCTTGGGGTAAGCCCTGTCCTTATGCACTATCGTGGAGAGCGCATCGCACATCTCGCCGTTTAGCAGAAAGTCCAAGCGCACAAGCTCGCTCTTTTGATAGCCGCAAAGCTCGTAGTCGAAGGAGGCATAGCCTCGGCTTCTCGACTTTAGCGAATCGAAAAAGTCGTAGATTATCTCGTTGAGGGGCAGCACGTAATGCAGATTCGCCCTCGAAGCGTCGATGTACTCCATGTTTACAAACTCGCCCCGATTGCTTTGGCAAAGCTCCATGATGGCCCCTATGTACTCTACCGGTGTCATAATGTTTGCCTTGACCATGGGCTCCTCCATGTAGTCTATCTCCGCCACTTGCGGGAGGTTTGTCGGGTTGTCTATCGTAAACTCCTCCCCGTCGTTGGTGTGTACCTTGTAGCTCACCGAGGGGGAGGTCGTGACCAAGTCCAAATCGAACTCTCGCTCGAGCCGCTCGCAGATTATCTCCATGTGCAAAAGTCCCAAAAAGCCGCAGCGGAAGCCGTAGCCCAAGGCTGCCGAGGTCTCCTGCTCGTAACGAAGCGAGGCGTCGTTTAATTTTAGCTTGTCCAAGGCGTCTCTAAGGTCGTCATAATGCGCACCGTCGGCGGGATAGACGCCGCAAAAGACCATGGAATTGGCCTGCTTATAGCCTGCAAGCGGTTCCTTGGCAGGGTTTTCCGCTCCGGTTAGGGTGTCGCCCACCTTGGTTTCCTCGACGCTCTTTATCGAGGCTGCAATGTAGCCCACCTCGCCGGCGTCCAAGCTGTCCGTGGGCTTGGCCGTCGGGGTGAAAACGCCCACCTCTGTAACCTCAAACTCCTTGCCGGTTGCCATTGAGCGGATGCGCATACCCGCCCTTACGCTGCCCTCGAACACTCGAACGTAGGATAGCGCACCCTTGTAGTTGTCGTAGAGGCAGTCGAATATCAACGCCTTTAACGGGGCGTCCTTATCGCCCTTGGGGGACGGAATCTCGTCCACAATGCGCTCCAAAACCTTTTCAACGTTGATTCCGTTCTTTGCGGATATCTGCGGGGCGTCCATGGCGGGGATGCCTATGACTTCCTCTATCTCGTGTGCTACCCGCTCCGCCTCTGCGCTGGGCAAATCTATCTTGTTTATAACCGCCAAGACCTCAAGTCCGTTGTCCACCGCAAGGTAGACGTTTGCAAGCGTCTGCGCCTCTATGCCCTGAGTTGCATCGACGACCAATACCGCTCCCTCGCAGGCGGCGAGCGCACGGCTCACCTCGTAATTGAAGTCAACGTGCCCCGGCGTGTCTATGAGGTTGAACATGTAGCTCTTGCCGTCGCTGTGATGGTAGAACATCCTGACCGCCGAAGCCTTTATTGTGATGCCGCGCTCGCGCTCGATGTCCATGGAGTCCAAAAGCTGCTCCTCCATGTCCCGCTTGGAGACCGTATCGGTCAGCTCCATCATTCTGTCGGCAAGCGTGGACTTGCCGTGGTCTATATGCGCTATTATGCAAAAATTGCGGATTAGTTTCTGTTCGTACGCCATATTTCCTCCATTATCCAGACAATCATAACTTAAAGCTGGAAAAATTGCAAGGATTATGCTATGATTTATTTGAGGTGATGAATCATGATTGAATCGGTAATTAAGGCTCTGAAGAGCAGGCATTTCATTGTAACCTATGCGAATACTTCCGCAGAGGCAAAGGCTGCCGTTTTGGATATAATCGGCGGCGACTCGGTGGGCTTTGGCGGCTCTAAGACCGTTAACGACCTTAAAATCTACGACGAGCTTCTCTCCCGAGGCAACAAGCTCTACTGGCACTGGAAGGCGCCCAAGGAGGAGAAGGCTGCGATTCAGCTCTTGGCACGGGACGCCGATTGCTACATATGTTCGAGCAATGCCATCCTCTACGACGGGCGGCTTATCAATATAGACGGAACCGGAAACCGTGTTGCCGCAATGTGCTTTGGCCCTGAGAAGGTCATCGTGGTTGCGGGAATAAACAAGCTCTGCCCCGACTATGACAGCGCAATTAAGAGGATAAAGCGGGATGCCTGTCCGGGCAACGCCCGAAGGCTCGGTCTTTCCACGCCCTGCGCCCTCACCAACGTCTGCGGCGACTGCAAAACTGCCGCCCGCATGTGCAACGTTACGTCAATCTTGGAGTATCCCACGAGGATTCACAAGGAGTTTCACGTGGTGCTTGTCAACGAAAACTTGGGGCTTTAAGCGTTTAAGGGCACCGTTTTTGCAAGCTCCTCGTCTATAATTAATACATTGAAACAGCCGCCCCGAAGCACCGACAAAAGCTGGCGGCTCTTTTTTATGCCCGCAGCCATGCCGACAACGAGGGGAACCCTCTTAAGCCGTTCAAGCGGCATTGCAAAGGTCAAGTCGTCGAGCGGGGTTGCTATGCGATTGCCGCTTTCATCCAAAAACGCTCCCAAAAGGTCGCAGACCGCACCCTCATGCTTGACCTTGTTGAACAGGCCCTTGACCTCGCCGCCGTATGCAAGATAGGCGTGGTTTGGGGCGGTAATCCCTCCAAAGCCCAAGATGGCTATGTCAATCCTGTCGAACAGCACCTCGAGCCTTCGCATATGCGGCTCCTGCATCAAGAGCTGCTTTAGCTGCGTGGAGCCCACGAGCATGGGCGCCTGCATGATGTAACCCTCGCCGTTTAAGGCTCCCGCAAGCGAGAGGGTCATGTGCGTGGCGTTGGAACCCCTGTGCGTCTGCGTGTCCCCGAGAATTTGTACGACGTTTGCCACAGGGTAGGAATGGGCGTTCATGTGGTAGAGCAATCTTTGCACCGTGGTGCCCCAAGATATGCCGATGAGGTTGCCCTCCTTCAGCTCGTCCGCAAGCAGGCGGGCTGCAGCTTCGCCCACCCTGTCCTTTGTGACCTCCATATTCTCGTCGCTCTGCACGATTATGACCTTTTTCAGCCCGTAGCTTTGGCGCAGCCTTTCTGCAAGCGCCTCCCGCTTGGAACTCGTGTCCCTTATCCTTATCGTAACTATGCCCTCGCTTACGCAGGCTCGAATAAGCCTTGAAACCGTGGGACGGGAGGTGAAAAGCTTCTCCGCTATCTCCTGCTGGGTGAGGTTGTCGCGGTAATACATATTCGCAACCTTGACAAGCAAATCGAGCCTGTTTCCCTCCGTGTACATAAAACACCTCCTGAACATTATTTCCAATTGTACAGGAGGTGTGAAAAAATGTCAATTCTTATCAGAACCTTACCGTGATGGTGGTGCCTTGGTTTTGTTGGCTTTCGAGGGTGAGGTCTGCGTTCAGTATCTTTGCGGCGTGTTTGACTATTGAAAGTCCTAAGCCCGTGCCGCCCGTCTCCTTGGAGTGGCTCTTGTCGACGCGGTAGAAGCGTTCGAACACCCGCTCTTGATGCTCCTTGGCAATGCCTATGCCGCTGTCGCTGACTATAAGATAGCTGCCCGTATCGTCGCTCTTGACCGAAATATCTACGCTTCCGCCCGTGCGGTTGTAGCGGATTGCATTGTCGGTGAGGTTGTAGACTATCTCATATACGAGCCGCTTTGAGCCCGATATTATGGCGGACTCGCCCTGCACCTTCAATGTCACCTCCGCCTTTTCTGCGGCCTTTGAAAGGTCGTAGGCGGCTTCCTTTGCCGTTGAGAGCAAGTCGACGGGCTCCTTTTCAAACTCGCCGCCCTCATCCAAGCGGGACAGCCCTATTATATCGTCGATGAGGTTTACGAGCCGCTTTGCCTCGGCTCGAATCCTGCCTATGAAATTGGGCATGTCCTCGGGCCTTACTAAGCCGTTTTCCATAAGCTCGGCACTGCCCATAATCGACTGTATCGGCGTTTTCAGCTCGTGGGAGACGTTGGCGGTAAACTCCCGCCTCTGCTTCTCGGCAAGGGCTTTTTCGGTTATATCGAATATCAGCATGACTATGCCTGCGGCGTTTAAGTCGGCGTCCACCCTGTCTAACTCGATTCTGTATTCTCGGTTGCCCCGCTCCGTGACAAACTCGAAATGTCCCCTGTTTAGCGCTGCTTGGAATGCCTCGTGCATTTGGCTGCTTCTGTCTATCGTGAGAAGGTCGTTGCCTATGCAGTCCTTCTCCGTATTGAAAAGCTCCATTGCGGCGGGGTTTATGCTAAGGATTCTGCCCTTTTCGTTCAACAGCACCATGCCCTCTCTCATGCTCCGAGTTATCTGCTCAAACTCCTCCCTGCGCTGCTCTACCTCCCTGCGCTGCTGCTCTATCCTGACCCTTTGGCTCTCGATTCGGTTCAAAAGCGGGGAAAGCTCGGAATAAAGCTCGTTTTCAAGGGGTTTGTCCAAATTTAGCTCGTTGAGCGGCTGCATAACCCGCTTGGAAAGCCTGTGAGCGAGCAAGACGGATAACACTATTGCAACCAACAGCACTATCAGCATGGGCTGTAACATGCCCATCGTCAAGGTTAAAATCGTATGCTGCGTTATCGACACGCGCACGACGGTGCCGTCCGCAAGCCGCTTTGCCCTATACAGGGTCTTTTCGGCAAGCGTGGCGGAGGTTCGGCTGCTATCGCCTACGCCCGAAACAAGCGCTTCCGCCACCTCCTCCCTATCTGCGTGGTTGTCCATTTCGGCTGCGTCCGCCTTGCTGTCAAACAAAACCGTGCCGTCCCCGTCTATCCACGTGAAGCGGTACTCATCCAAGTCCAAGCCGTCGATGAAGGAGGCGCCCTCGTTTTCAATCCCCCTTGCCACAAGCGTGGTCTGGGCGTTCAGCCTCTGCTGCTGCGTTTCGCTGAAATAGGTGTAGAACGCACTCATGATAATCAGTATGCTGGCTATCAAAACCGCCGCCGACACCAAAAGAATCGATCTGAATATGCGCTTTGTCACGGCCTTGCCTCCATTCTGTACCCCAAGCCCCGCACGGTTTGTATGCTGTCGCCCGCCGCACCTAACTTTTGCCTAAGCGTTCGAATATGCACGTCCACGGTTCGGGTTTCCCCGTCGTAGTCCATGCCCCATATGTCGGAAAGCAGCTTGTCGCGGGTGAAAACCATGCCTATCCTGCTCATCAAAACCTTCAAAAGCTCGTACTCTTTCAAGGTTAAATCTACCCTCTCATCGTTTACATATGCCGTGTGTGCCTCCAAGTCCAGCGTTATTTCACCGAATTTCAGCTCGTAACGCTTGTTCCCCGTACAGCGTCTTAAAACCGCCTTGACCCTTGACACCATCTCCATCATGCCGAACGGCTTTGTCAAATAGTCGTCTGCGCCGAGGTCGAGGCTCTGTATCTTATCGTACTCCTGTCCCTTGGCTGTTGCCATGATTATAGGAATATCCTGCGTCCTTGCATCCTCCTTGAGCCTTTTCAAAAGCGTTACCCCGTCAATCTCGGGCAACATTATATCGAGGATTATAAGCTCCGGCAGCCTCGACTCCAAGGCCTGCAGCATTTGAGCCCCGTCCTTAAAGCCCTCCGCCTCAAAGCCCGTGGATTTAAGCGTATATACCTCTATGTCGAGGATGCCCTCATCGTCTTCTACACACCAAATCATTGTTCCTCTCCTCTGTGAATCCCTGTCACCGAAAACTCTACCCATTCGGCAATGTTGACCGCATGGTCGCCTATGCGCTCGAAATACTTGGCTATCATTAAAAGGTCTAAGGCATAGCCCCCGTCCTTGGGATCTATGGATATCATATCTATAAGCGAGTCCTTGACCTTGACAAACAGGGCGTCCACTATATCGTCCTGCTCCATAACCCTTATTGCAAGCTGCACATCCCGCTTTACAAAGGCGTCCACGCTGCCGGTTACCATTTGCATGGTTTCATTCGCCATCTCAACTATGCCCTCGCAGTCCGCTGCGGAATGCCCGTTCATAAAGCCTATAATCTCGGCTATGTCCTCCGCCTGATCGCCTATGCGCTCCATGTCGGTTATCATCTTTAGTGCGGCGGAAATCTGCCTAAGATCCCTCGCCACGGGCTGCTGCTGCAACAGGAGGCGCAGGCACATATCCTCTATCGCCCGCTCCAAACGGTCTATCTCGGCATCCACGGGCCTTACCTTCTTGGCTATGCTCTTATCGCCCTTTACGAGGGCCTGTGCCGCAAGGGATATCGCTTCCTCGCACCTTGCACCCATCTCTATAAGCTCACGGTTCAATAGCGTTAGCTGCTCGTCAAATCTGTTTCTCATCATCCAAACCTCCCTGTGATGTAGTCCTCGGTGCGCTTATCCTTCGGCGTGTTGAACAGCCGCTCGCTCCTGTCATATTCTATCAGCTCGCCGAGCAGGAAGAACGCCGTGTTGTCGGATATCCTGACCGCCTGCTGCATGTTGTGCGTCACTATGATTATAGTATACTTGTTTTTAAGCTCGACTGCAAGGTCCTCTATCTTGGAAGTTGAAATGGGGTCGAGGGCGCTCGTGGGTTCGTCCATCAACAGCACCTCGGGTTCTACCGCCAGCGCCCTTGCAATGCAGAGTCGCTGCTGCTGTCCGCCCGAAAGCCCCAGTGCGGACTTTTTCAGCCTGTCCTTGACCTCGTCCCATATCGCAGCGTCCCTGAGCGCTCGTTCGACTATCTCATTGAGCTTTGCGCTGTTTTTAATCCCGTGCGTGCGGGGCCCGTATGCCACGTTGTCGTAAACGCTCATCGGGAAGGGGTTGGGCTTTTGAAACACCATTCCGACGTCCTTTCTAAGGGCGTTGACGTTGACGCCCGCTCCGTATATGTCCTCGTCCCTATACCTGACCTCGCCCGTAATCTTGACGCCCGCTATCAAATCGTTCATGCGGTTGAGCGTCTTTAAGAAGGTGGACTTGCCGCAGCCCGAGGGCCCAATCAGGGCGGTTATCGCATTGCTCTCAATCTCTATATTGACGTTTTTCAATGCCTGTGTGTTGCCGTACCAAAGGCATAAGTCCTTTGCCGTAATTATCTTTGTCATCTTGACCTCCTGCGATTGAATAAACTCCCGACACCCGCCGCTGCCGCATTTATAAGCAGCGTGAATATCATTAAAATTGCGGCTATTGCAAAGGCTACTTCGAACTCGCCCTGCTCCTTTGCGTAGACGTAGAGGGCTACGGTAAGGCTTGCGCCCGACCTTGTCAAACCCTCGAAAAAGCCGTTTAAGTTGTGGGCAAAGCCCGCCGTGAACAAAAGCGCCGCCGACTCGCCCAATATCCTGCCTATCGATAAAATGCAGCCCGTGATTATTCCGTCCACGCTGTTGGGCAGAACCACGGTGCGGATAACCCGCCACTTGCCCGCACCAAGCCCGAAGGCGCCCTCTCGAAAGCTGTCGGGCACGGTCTTTAAGCTCTCCTGCGTCGTTCGCATGACCGTGGGCAGGTTCATTATGACGAGGGTCAATGCGCCCGCCAAAAGCGAGGTTTGCAGCCCGCAGAACTGACAGAAGAACAGCATTCCGACGAGTCCGTAGATTATCGACGGAATCCCCGAAAGCGTTTCCGAGGCAAATTCTATTGCGGCTACTATCCGCCTGCTCTTGCAGTACTCGTTTAGATATATCGCCGCTCCCACTCCTATCGGCAGCACGAAAATCAGCGTTGCAATAACGAGATAAAGCGTGTTCATTAGGTCCGGCAATATGCCTATCGAATCGTTTAGGTAGCTTGGGGCGGTGCTCAATAGCTTCCAAGAGATATTTGGCAGCCCTCGAATCAGCACGTAGCCTATCAAAAACAGCACCAAGGCGCAGGTTATCGAGGTTGCCGCTATCATCACGGTTTTCATGATTACGCCGTATGCCCTTCTCTTTTTGGATGCAGTCCTTTGAAGCATATCAGCCCTCCTTTTTGCGCTTTAGAATGAAGTTCAGCGCAGCGTTTATCAGCATTATGAACAAGAACAGCACGAGTGCAATCGAAAACAGCGCCTGCCGCTGCAAGCCCTCGGCTGCGTAGGACATCTCGCCCGCTACCGCCGTGGTCAAAAACCTCACGCTTTGGAACAGGGAGGGCATGTTTGCAACGTTGCCCGAAACCATCATGACCGCCATCGCCTCGCCTATCGCCCTGCCTACGCCTAAGACTATCGAGGCTGCGATTCCGCTCTTGGCAGCGGGCACCGAGACCCGGAAGTAGGTCTCAATCGGAGTAGCGCCGAGGGCAAGGGAGGCGTCCTCGTACTCCTTTGGCACGGCCTCCAATGCCGTCAGCGAAACCTTGATTATCGAAGGCAGTATCATGACCGACAGCACGACTATGGCTGCAAGCAGGCTTGCGCCGTCCGGCACGTTGAATATGTTTCTAATCGCCGGCACAAGCACTAACATTCCGACAAGTCCGTAGACCACGGAGGGTATGCCCGCAAGCAGGCTGACTGCGCCCGACACCGCCTTTTTAATGCGCTTTGGCGCAACCTTGGCAAGATATACCGCCGTGAAAAAGCCTATCGGAACGCCTATGAGTATCGCCCCCGCCGTGCCGTAAACGCTCGTCAATATGAACGGGAGTATGCCGTAGGCGGGCTCCGCAGCCGTCGATTCCCACCTCGTGCCGAACAGAAAGTCGATAAGCCCTATCTCGCGGATTGCAGGGATGCCCGAAATTATAAGGTAGACGGAGATAAGCAGTACAAAGCCTATCGTCACCAAACCGAGCAGAAGGAAGACGCCGTGTATGACATCTTCCAACCTCTGTTTTTTGCCCGTGAGTCTCTTCATATGCGCCTCAGTTTGCGGGGACTGCACCGGCTGCTAAGATTATATCGGCCGCTTCTTGGGAGGTTATGTAGTCGAAGAAGTCCTGTGCCGCTTTTGAAAGCTCAACTCCGTCCTTGGTTACGAGGACGAACGGGCGCTGCACCGTGTAGCTGCCGTTTTTAACGCTCTCCTCTGTGGGAATTACGCCGTCTATCGAAACTATCTTTACGTTGTCCTTTACCGCCGCCAGCGAGGCATAGCCTATGGCGTTGGGATTGGAGGCAACCGTGGTTATAACATCGCCCGTGGAGGTGAGCTCCTGACGGTAGGCGCAGTTGTCCTCGGTGTCGGTGATGCTCTCAAAGCCGTCCCTCGTTCCGCTGCCCGCCTCTCGACCTATCAAAACGATGGCTCCGTCCGCTCCGCCTACCTCGCTCCAGTTTGTAATCTTGCCCGTGTACATATCGGCAAGCTGCTGCATTGTGAGGTTTTCAACTCCGTTTTCGGGGTTTACGATTATCGCAATGCCGTCGTAGGCAAGCACGGTGGCTTTTAAGCCTTTTGCAAGCTCCTCAGCCTTTAGCTCCCTGCTCGAAAGGCCTATGTCGCAGCGTCCCTCCGAAACGGCGGTGATTCCGCTGCCCGAGCCCGTCGGGTTGTAGGTCACGGTGGTGTCACCGTTTGCAATCATGTAAGCCTCGGCAAGCGAGCCTATGACCTTTTCCATCGAGGTGGAACCGTCGGTCGAAACCGTGTTGCCGCTGCCTCCGCAGCCTACAAGTGCCGTAAGCCCAAGCAGGGCTGCCAGTATAAATAATACGCTCTTTTTCATCTTCTTTTCTCCTCTTTTTATCCTTTATTATTCCTACAATAACAAGGATAATCAGAGAAGGTTAAATGAAAAAGGGCGTTTATGTTAAATCGAGGTAAAAAACCTTATTTTAGGCGTTTTCTTTCTATGGCGTCGAAGAACATGTACTGCTGCAACAGCCCCGTCTTTAGGATTTAGCACCATGATTATTTAGGAGCAACATAATGGGGAGGGG
>JAUNBP010000027.1 GCA_030526995.1 Clostridia bacterium | reverse complement strand
AACTACCTCCGAACCCTCCACAACGTTGAACTACAACATAAGCTCCTCCTGCGGCACAAATGGCGATGTACAGTCGTGGATTCTGTATCAGCTCCAAAGAAGCGAGGTCAATTTCGGCGTCGATGTCAGCACACACGATCAGTTCCTAACGCTGTACACCGATGCCGACGCCTCCGATAGCGTAGGCGACACCAACTCCGCAAGGCTCTACGTGTTCTTAAAGTATGTGGATGATTAATTTCAAAGTTCCCGCTGCAGGGCTTAGCAAAGGAGCTTCATCGTCAAACTCGAACCCACAATCGGCGTGGTAGGGTAGGCAAAGACAAAGGCATAAATCCTCAATGCATGTTGACAAAATGTGTTGCGGTGTGTATTATTATTAACATAATTTGGGATATTTTGCGGAGATTATAAAAGGAAAACGATTGCAGGTAAGGGTCCGATCGCAGCAATTGTGCGATTATAAGGAGGAAAGTGACGTATGTCGGAGGGGATCAAGTGCCCGCTATCGGGCTGGGAGATAGTAAGAACCATAGGTTCCGGCAGCTACGGAAAGGTATATGAGATAAGGAAAAGCGGCGAGTTTTCTATAAAGGAGAACTCGGCACTCAAATGGATTACTATTCCGACCAATCCCGATGTAATTAAAGACTACATCTACGAAGGCTATGACGAGGCGAGCATTGCTGCGCTGTTCAGAAGCCAAGTGGAGTACATTACCTCCGAGTTTGAGCTGATGTCTCGGCTCAAGGGACACAGCAACATAGTGGGCTACGAGGATCACAGCGTTATTCGGCACAAGGACGGCTTGGGCTGGGATATCCTCATCCGCATGGAGCTTTTAACCTCCTTGCCGAGGTTTTTCTCCGGTCGCAGCATGACCGAGGAGGACGTTATAACCATCGGCATCGACATAAGCAAGGGCTTGGAGCTGTGCGCAAAGCGGAACATCATCCACCGCGATATCAAACCGCAGAACATCTTTGTAAACGATTACGGCTGCTACAAGCTGGGCGATTTCGGGATAGCCAAGGCCTCCGAGCACACGACACGGGGCACCAAGACCGGAACCTTCGGCTACATGGCACCCGAAGTTTATCGAGCCCTTCCGTACAACGCAACCATAGATATCTATTCACTCGGCATGGTGCTGTATTGGTGTTTGAACATGCGCCGAGGCCCGTTTTTGGCGTTGCCTCCGGAGGTACCCAAGGCGGGACAAAACATAGAGGCCCTGGACAGGCGCATGAGGGGCGAGCCCTTACCTCCGCCCGTCAACGGCAGCAGAGAACTCAAGCGCATCGTACTGAAAGCGAGCGCATTTTTAGCCTCCGACCGCTATTCAAACCCGACCGAGCTCAGGCAGGACTTGGAGCGGCTCAGGGACGGCGGCAGGGCAAGGGCTGAGAAGGCTGCGGTGTACAATGATGAAGTCCGCACCTTGCACGGCGGCGAAGTAGTCAACCGCGAAGAGGACGACGAGGTCGTCGAGCTGTTTGCCGCAGAAAAAACGCTGGGCTTGTTCGGTGACAGCCGAGAGGAGGCCATAAGCAACCTGTATCGGGAGAGAAACAGGGTCAGCATCGAGGAGATAGACAAAATGCTTTCCGACGTCGAACCCAAGCTCCCCGAACCCCCAAACAAGAGCAAATCAAAGCGTAACGCCCAAAGAAAAAAAGGAAGAGGAGCAAAAGCGCAAGGAAAAACAAAGCCGTGAAGCCGAGCAAAGGCGAGCGGCTCAACAGAAACGTGAAGCCGAACAAAAGCGGGCAGCCCAACAAAAACGTGAAGCCGAGCAAAGGCGAGCCGCCCAAAAGCGAGAAGAAGAACAAAAACGAGCCGCCGAGCTTGAGCGCGAGGCGGAGCTAAGACGGGCAGCCCAAATTGAATTGGATGCCAAACGCAGGCGTGAAGCCGAGCAGAGGCGCAGGGAGCAGCAAAGGCGGGACGCCCAACTAAAGCGTGAAGCCGAGCAAAAGCGAGCAGCAGAGCTTGAGCGAGAGGCACAATTAAAGGAGGAGGCCCGCCGCAAAAAGGAAGCCCAACGCAAGCGGGAAGCACAGCGCAAGCGAGAGAAACGGCTTGAAAAGGAAGCGCAGCTAAAGCGTGAAGCGGAGAAGAAGCGGGCGGCTGAGCCGAGCAAGAGGCGGCGGTTTAGCAGGGGTCTCATTTGGATAGCGATAATAACCGCCATTGCCGTAATTTCGATAATCATCGTGCTGCTGCTTACGAGCGACTGCAAGCCGGCGTCAAACGAAGGCCTATCAACGGCGACGGAGGCACCGACTGCAACCGAGGCACCGACTGCTGTGACAGAGGTAATCCCCGTGGCAGGCGAATGGTCGCAGTGGGCGGACGCACTGCCCGACAACATAACGACCGACGGGTATGAGATTGAGACAAGAACGGTGTACAGCTATCGCACCCGTGAGACAACGTTTTCAACCGAGCAGAGCGAGATGGAGGGCTGGGTCTGCTACGAGGTTGCCGAGGGCGAGGACGCCTACGAGCCGTGGAGCGAATGGACGAGCGAGGAGATAGCAGCCACGGAGGATCGCAGGGTTCAACAGGCAACCTTCTATAGGTATAAGGACAGGGAATATAAGACAGCAACAACCCCGACGCTGAGCGGCTGGGAGAAGTACGATGAGTCCGAGGAATGGAGCGACTCCTACGGCGATTGGAGCGATTGGTCTACGACGGCGGTAACGGGCAGCACATCGAGAAAGGTTCAGACCAAGACTCAGTACAGGTGGTGCAGCATCACCGAGATTACCGAGACGGTACGGGGCGCATGGAGCGATTGGCAATTGGACGAAATAGTAAAGACCGATTCCACGGATGTGGAAACGAGGACTCTGTACCCCTACTATTACTATTATTGCAGCAACTGCGGCAAGAACAACAGATATTCCTCCTCGGGCGGCACCTGCGAGCTGTGCGGGCAGCGAAGCATAAACCAAATTTCAGTGGAGTGGTTCACAAATGCTTGGAGCAGTGCATCGCAGTATCAGATTGACGGCGGAACCTATTGGAAATACACGAGCAGCGAACCGAGAACACAGTATCGTTACTGCACCCTAAGCGTGCACACCACGACTACACAGGGAGAATGGAGCAGCTGGGGCGACACGGCGTACACCCAAACCTCGAGCCGCAAGGTGGAGCAGAGGACGGTGTACAGGTATTGTGACCGCAAAAAGGAATATACCTACTACTTCAGACGCTGGGAGCAGAACTGGTCGGAGTGGTCGCTGGATGCTGTCACCGCAACAAACGAGCGCAAGGTGGAAACGCAGGTCTTTTACCAATATCAAAACAAGAGCAGCGTTCCCGTCTACTACTTCGAACGCTGGACCGACTGGACGGCGTACACCGAACAGCCCATAATCCAAACCGATAATACCGAAGTAACAACAAAGCAACAATACCGATACCGAACAAAATAAAAGGGCGAATACCACCCACCCTCAGAATTGAGAACAACCCGCCTCGCATCGCCACCCCGTATGGGCGGACACCACCCGCCCGCCGAATTGAGAACAACCCGCCTCTCGGGCGCATGATGATTAATTTTCCCGTAGGGGCGGATATCATCCGCCCGCCGCCCCCAACGTCCCTCCGCATAAACGGACACCACCCGCCCGCCAACCCCAATACGGGTGGTCGGATGGTGCGGTTTTATTTTGTCAACTGCTCCGCTTCGTAATCCCGAATCAGCTCCAAAAAATCCGTTCCGTATCTCGCCTGCTTTGCCATGCCCACGCCCGAAACGTCCAAAAGCTCGGCCTTATTTCTCGGGCGCTTTACGCACATGTCGCTCAGCGTGGCATTTGTAAATATCATGTAGGCGGGAACGTGCTCCCTTGATGCAATCTCATATCGGAGCTGCTTTAGGCGATCCAAAAGCGTATCCTGCGTCCCGCTCTTGGCTTTTTTGGGGAGCTTCTCCTTTTTCTCCTCCTTGGGTATGCGGAGCACAAGCTCAGAATTGCCCCGCATAAGGTCGTAGCTCTTCGGCATCAGCTTTATAATCGGATATTCCCCGTCCTCAGTCTCTATATAGCCTTCCTGTTCGAGGCTGCTCATCAGGTCTCTTAGACGTTTTTCGGAAACGTCCTTCATAATGCCGTAGGTGGACTGATTGTCAAGTCCGCTTTGCAGCAGCCGCTTGTTTTTGCTGCCCCTGAGGATGTCGCACAGCATACCCCTGCCGTATCGCTCACCCGTTCGCTTTATGCAGGACAGAATCTTTTGCGCCTCCACGGTGATATCGACCTTTTCGTACTTTGTCAGGCAGTTTGAGCATTTGCCGCAGTAGCTTAGGGACTTGTCCCCGAAATATTTGAGGATGTACGCTCGCAAGCAGTCGTTGGTCGTGCTGTAAAAGGTCATGAGCCTTAGCCGCTCCTGATTTCTCTCCCTGACAGCCTCCCTCTCCTCATCGCTCAACTCCGAATTTATCTCACCTCTCTCAATCAAAAACCGATTCGTGCGCACGTCCTGCGGGCTGTACAGCAAGATGCAGTCCGCAGCCTCGCCGTCCCTGCCCGCTCTTCCCGCTTCCTGATAGTAGCTCTCGAGGCTCTTGGGCATGTTGTAGTGGATTACATAGCCCACGTTGGACTTGTCAATGCCCATTCCAAAGGCGTTTGTTGCCACCATTATCTGCCTCCTGTCGAACACAAAGTCCTCCTGATTCGCCTTTCTCTCGGTATCGGACAGGCCCGCATGATACCTCGTGGCCGAAAAACCCTGCTCGTTTAACAGGGCGCAGACCTCCTCCGTGACCTTTCTCGTGGCGCAGTAGACGATGCCCGACTGTCCCCTGCGCTGCTTGACGAGCTTTAAGAGCGCTGCGCCCTTGTTCTTGGGCCGCTCAACGCCGAAGAAGAGGTTTTGCCTGTCAAAGCCCGTGGAGACGAGCAGCGGGTTGTCAAGCCCCAACAGCTTGAAAATATCCGCCTTGACCTCCCCTGTTGCGGTGGCAGTAAATGCACCGACCGTGGGCCGAACTCGGATTGAGTGGATGAAGTCCTTGATTTTTAGGTAGCTCGGTCTGAAATCCTGTCCCCACTGCGAAACGCAATGCGCCTCGTCTATCACTATCATCGATAGCTTGAGCACGCTGCAGAGCCTTAAAAAGTCCTCCGTCGTCAGCCGCTCGGGGGCAACGTAAATTATCTTGTATCTGCCCTGTCCTGCAGCCTGAATAACCCTGTTGTGCTGCTCAAATGAGAGGGTGCTGTTGATGTATGCAGCCGATATGCCCGCCTGCCTTAACGAGCCTACCTGATCCTTCATCAGCGAGATGAGCGGGGATATGACTATCGTCACTCCCTCAAAGAGCAGGGCGGGGATTTGATAGCAGACGGACTTTCCCGCACCCGTGGGCATTATGCAAAGCACATCCCTGCCCGACAGGAGGCAGTCGATAACCTCGTCCTGCCCCTCTTTGAACTCGCTGTGCCCAAAATATTCTTTTAATATGTCTAACTTGGTTTTCATCCCGTTTGATGACTGTGGTTCAGTCCTTGTTCCTGCTCATTATTTCTAACATTTCGCGGGGGGTGTGTCCGTAATTTGCCCACATGCGGGTGTTATTTACCATATGCATCAAAAGGTCTAAAAGGGTTTGGGTCTCTTCGGGGTCGTCGGTAAAGGCATGACAGGCGTCGAGCCGTTCAACTTGGCATGAGAAGGGCTCCTCGGTTCTTATAGAGCGTGACAGCTCCCCCATCAGAATGTTTACCGAAAAGATGTTCAGCTTGCGCTTTATGCACAGGTACTCCCGCAGGTCCTGCGTTTGCTCGTTCTCCTCGTAGTGGAGGGCGTTCTCGTACTTCAAAAACTCCTCCTCGCTCGGTATGTAAATCGCCTTTTTGCCTTGATAATCTATAATATCATCGATTAAATCGTCGTCACTGTCGTCGTTTACGATAGCGTTGACATATATGGAATAGTTGCAATCGGGTTGGCGCATGAGCTTGCTCCGATGCCGTATAAGCTCCTCTTTTAGGAGTTTGGGCGTGTTAAAGCGGTTGAAAAGCACGAGAAAAGCCCTCGGTGTTATATGCCCGTAGAGGTTTGCGGCGCATTTGAGATAAAGATGAATCCGCTGCTGTCTTTCGGTAAGTGTATTTGAATATGCCATTCCATTCCCCTCATTTCGTTCGTTGTCGACCTATCAAAAAGCGGCGATGCAAAGATGCGCATCGCCGCAGAGGTTTCGCTTATTCCATCGGAACCAAGATGCCCTGAACCACCATTCGCTTTAGGTCGTTGCCGAGCACGCAGGTGGACAGGGTTACGATGCTGTCCGAGGCGGTAGGCGTGACGAGCGTTGAGATAACCGACTTGCTAATGCATTCGTTGAGGTAGGTTTGGAAGTCGGCATCATCGGAGAACACGGTTCGATAGTAGGAGCTGATATCGGTTTCGTAGGCAGCGAAGATGTAGACATAGTAGTCGGTGATTCCTGCCGGAGTGTAGAGCTGCATTATCGGGTTGCCGTTATAATAGGTTTGCTTTTTATACCGATTAAGCGTTCCGAACATGGAGCCGTTGTTCATCCTGTGCCCGTGAATTACCGCATTCCTGCCGGAGAAGGTTTCATCGGTCGTGGGATCTATGAACAGGGAGCCTACTATATTCTCGCTCCTGTCATAGAGATGGTCGAGGTAATAGTCCGGATCGTCAAGGGGCGCCTTCATTACAGGGTAGTTTATCTGCGAATCCTGCAGGTAGAGCCATGCAACCGCATCGCTGTTGATGCTCAAAAGCTGATCGAAGTTGATGTTGACCCGCTGCACAACATAATCGTTGGGGTCGGCGTTTGCGTTCGGGTCGGGGGTGGAGGTCACCGTGACCGTTGAGGTTTCTTCGGTGGAGGACTCGTCGGGCTCGGGTGTTATGGTCTCATCCTCAGCTGCTGTGCTGCCGTCCGAGGGCGCTATCGTGGAAACGAAGGCGTCGAAGGAGGGGTCGCTCTGAAGCGGCTCGCTGCCTTGAAGCGGCTCGTTGCTTTGAGAGGCGGCCCTCCGAAAGCACCTCGTAGTTCTCCTGCCCCTTGCAGCTCGGTGCAAAGATGCAGATGATTATTATTATACAAGCAACGATTATCGCTATCATCGCTATGATAAATATCGTGCTGAATTTCTTACTCGAAAGCAGCTCCGAAAAAAATGTCTTTATGCGTTCAAAAAAGGATTCCATACACATACCTCCATGCAAGGGATTATAACGCATATCCCCCCGCCCTGTCAAAGCATTACCGAAGAGTTGGAAATCTTGTCACAATTCAGTACGAATTTTGCATTTATGCACAGCCCCGCCACGAATCCCTTGTCAGACTTCGTTTTATCTGTTAAAATATAGGCGGAGGTAAGATCATGCCAATATTTGCACGCGGCGATGTTAAAGCAAAGCTGCTCATACTGTTTTTTTTACGCGGGGTGTCCTTTGACGCCACCGATGACCATGCCTACCGCTGCCTGTTCGAGCTTGGGCTTTTGGACTACTTTACCTTTCGCAACTCAATCTATGAGCTTGAGCAGGAGGGCTTTATAGCCGAGGTTCCCCGTGCCTTCGGGCAGACCTGCAAGCTGACCCGCGACGGCACCTCGGCGCTCGATATGTTTGAAGAGAGCCTGCCGCTCTCCGAAAGAAAGGCCATCCTCGCCTATATCGAGGAACACACCGATGAGATGCTCGGGCAAACCCTGCTCACAAGCAGCACCGAGCCTGCAGACAAGGGTGGCTATATCGTAACCTTTACCGCTTCGGAGGGGAATAGGATAGTCTTGGAAATTAAGATGCAGCTCGCCGCCGAGGAGACTGCCATGCTCATGCGCAAGAACTGGGCCAAGCAGAGCGGCTTTATCTATGATACCGTTTATGAACGGCTCACAAAGGAATAAAATTATGGATTTGTCCCTCTTAAACGATGCGCAGCGCAGTGCCGTGCTGCATACGGAAGGGCCGCTTCTCGTCCTTGCGGGGGCAGGCAGCGGCAAAACGAGAGTCTTAACGCACCGAATCGCATACCTGATTGAATCGAGGGGCGTTCCGCCTTGGAACATCCTCGCCTTGACGTTTACAAACAAGGCTGCCCGCGAGATGCGAGAGCGGGTCAACCTGCTGATAGGCGAGGGCGCCGACAGCATTTGGCTGGCAACCTTTCACGGCTTTTGTGCCCGCCTTCTGTCTATGGAGATAGACAAGATAGGCTATGACCGTGCCTTCATAATATACGACGACTACGACCAGCAGGTGCTGATTTCGCACATAAGCAGCGATCTCGGAATAGACGAAAAGCAGTATCCGAAGCGGCTGTTGTCCTCGATATTTTCGGAGGCAAAAAACTCCTCCCTAACGCCCGAGGACTACCTGTCCGCCCAAGCGCTGCCCGTTCGTCAGGTGTTTAGGGAGTACCAAAAGCGGTTGAAGGAGTACAACGCCCTCGACTTTGACGACCTCCTCTTAAAGACGATAGAGCTGTTTGAAACCTGTCCCGACGTCTTGGAAAAGTACAGGGAGCGGTTTCGTTACATCCTCGTTGACGAATATCAGGATACCAACCTGTGTCAATATCACATCGTGCGCCTGCTCGCCGAAAAGCACCGAAACATCTGCGTTGTCGGAGACGACGACCAGAGCATCTATGCGTGGCGGGGCGCCGATATTCGGAATATCTTGGAGTTTGAAAGGGACTTTTTGGGCGCCGATACGATTCGCCTTGAGCAGAACTACCGCTCGACCGAGCAGAT
This sequence comes from Clostridia bacterium, assembly GCA_030526995.1. Lineage (GTDB taxonomy): Bacteria > Bacillota > Clostridia > Christensenellales > CAG-138 > JAQUTY01. The sequence continues at coordinate 12,049 of JAUNBP010000027.1, read as the reverse complement.
TCTAAACGCCGCCAACCGTGTAATCTCGAACAATCGGGGAAGAAAGCCTAAGTCGCTGTGGACAAAGCGCAAGGACGGCGAACAGATTGACATATTCTGCGCAAGCGACGAGCGGGACGAAGCTGCCTTCGTGTGCAACCGCATCCTGCGCGGCGTTCGGGAAGGCTCAAAATACGACGATTTTGCAATTCTGTACCGCACCCATGCGCAGAGCAGAATCATTGAAATGATGCTCAAAAGCTACGACATCCCGTACAGGGTTTACGGGGGCATCTCCTTCTTCGACCGAGCCGAGATAAAGGATATCCTCTGCTACCTGCGCCTCTTTTCAAACCCCGCCGACAACGAGGCCTTTCTTCGGGTGATAAACGTGCCGAAGCGCAAGATTGGGCAGGCGTCGGTTGCCGAGCTTGTAAGGAATGCGGCCAATAGGAACATTCCGCTCATGTCCGCTGCACTCATACCGGAGGGGCTGCCCAAGTCGGTTGCCGACAAGCTGCAGAGCTTTACCGTGCCGATGACCGAACTGTACGAAAAATACAGCGTCCTTTCGCTCCTTGACTTTACCTCGGAGCTTTTGGAAAAGATAGATTATGACGCCTACCTTCACAATGATAAGGCTGATACCTACGAGACCCGCAGGGAGGCGGTTATGGAGCTTTTGGGCTATATCCGAGAGTTTGAGCAGAGCTACGAGGAGCAGGACGGCGAGGTTTTACAGTCGTTTTTGAACAATATAGCCCTGTTTTCCAACGCCGATCAGGTGGACGAGCAGAACGGCTGCGTCAACCTGATGACGCTTCACGCCGCCAAGGGTTTGGAGTTTTCCACAGTCTTTTTATGCGGCTTGGAGGACAGGCTCTTCCCGTCTACGCAGGCCATAGGCGACCCTACCCGACTTGAGGAGGAGCGCAGGCTCTGCTATGTGGGCATAACCCGTGCAAAGGACAAGCTGTATCTAAGCTATGCGCAGCAGCGAACGCTGTACGGGCAAATCTCAGCCGCCATTCCCTCCCGCTTTTTGGAGGAGATAGACCCGAAAGTCGGGCAGGTCGAACGAATTGCCCCGTCCTATGAGCGCAGGTCAACCCCCGCCTTCGTTCGCAGCGAGCCGCCCGTTATTCCGAAGAAGGACTTAAAGGGCGTCGAGTGCAAGGTGGGCGATCGAATCGCTCACAAGGCCTATGGCGAGGGCAGGGTCGTTTCCACGGCGGGAAGCGGCGCAAACCAGATTGTTGAAATTCGCTTTGCGGGCGGCACGGTTAAAAAGTTTGCCGCAGCCTACGCCCCGCTCAGCCTCTTGGAGGAATAGATGGAACGACAGACCGAACTTGTAAAACTCCTTAACAAATACGCAGCAGCCTACTACGAAAAGGATGAGCCCCTCGTCTCCGATGCTGAGTACGACGCCCTCTACGATGAGCTTGCAGCCCTCGAAAAAGAGAGCGGCACGGTGCTGCCCGACAGCCCCACAAAAAGGGTTGGGGGCGAGCCGCTGTCCGCCTTTGAGCCGCACCGACACTTGGGCAGGCTTTGGAGCATGGACAAGACCAAGACTATAGAGGGGCTTGCCGATTGGATGAATAAGACCGAAAAACGTCTCGAGGCAAAACAGCCGCTTCTCTACTCCCTCGAGTACAAGTTTGACGGGCTTACGGTGAACCTAACCTACGAAAACGGCATCTTGGTTCAGGGCGCAACACGAGGCAACGGCGAGATAGGCGAGGCCATCCTGCCCCAGATTATGACGATACGCCAGCTCCCGCTCACGATTCCCTTCAAGGGCAGAATCGAGATTCAGGGGGAGTGCATAATGCTGCTCTCGGTCTTGGAAAAGTACAACAAAACCGCTTCCGAACCCCTGAAAAACGCACGCAACGCTGCAGCAGGCGCACTCAGAAACCTTGACCCGAAGGTCACCGCCAAGCGCAACCTAAGCTGCTTTTGCTACAATGTGGGCTACATCGAGGGACGCACCCTTGGCAACCAGCAGGAGATGCTGTCCTTCCTTGCCGAAAACGGGCTGCCGCTGTCTCCCTACACCCGCTACTTCAGTTCGGCAGAAGAGATAGCCTCTGCCATAGCCGAGGCGGAGAAGCAGAGGGACACGCTCGACTTTTTGATTGACGGCATGGTCATCAAGGTCTGCGACTTTGCCATGCGCGAGGCGCTCGGCTCGACGGAGAAGTTTCCGAGGTGGCAGCTTGCCTATAAGTTCACCGCCGATGAGACCACGACAAAGGTTTTGGACGTCACATGGGAGGTTGGCAGAACCGGCAAGCTGACCCCGCTGGCGCACCTTGAACCCGTGGAGCTTGCGGGCGTTACGGTCAAGCGGGCAACGCTGAACAACTACGACGACATCCTGCGCAAGCGGGTTAAAATAGGCTCGACGGTCTTTATCCGCCGCAGCAACGACGTCATCCCCGAAATCCTCGGCGCCGTCCCCGACGACGCTGCCAATAAGCTGATTATCCCGCCCTCCGCCTGCCCGCAATGCGGCGCACGCATAGAGCAGCGGGGCGCACACCTGTTCTGCACGAACTCGCTTTCCTGCACGCCGCAGATAAGCGCAAGGCTTGCGCACTTCGCCTCGAGGGACGCGATGGACATAGAGTCCTTTTCGAGCAAGACCGCCGAGCAGCTCATAACAGCCCTTTCCATCGACTCGATAGACGACCTTTATGCGCTGACCTTCGACAAGCTCCTTGCCTTGGACGGCTTTCAAAAGCAGCGGGCGCAAAACCTGCTTTCCGCAATAGAAAGCAGCAAGCACCGCCCGTTGGAAAACTTTATATTTGCGCTCGGCATCCCTAACGTCGGCATTAAGACCGCAAAGGACTTGGCAAAGCATTTTAGGACCTTTGCAGCCGTCCGCCAAGCCGATAAGGATACGCTTTTGCAGATTCCCGACATAGGTGAAACGGTTGCGGACGGGATTGTTTCGTTCTTCGGCGATTCGAGGATAAACGAGCAGCTCGACCGCCTTCTCGGACACGGCGTGACTCCCGTTGAAAGGGAGGCGGAGGAGGGTTCGCTCTGCCTTGAGGGAAAGACCTTTGTTGTGACCGGCACGCTGCCTACGCTCGGCCGCCGTGAGGCGGAGGCGCTTATTGAAAGGTTTGGCGGCAGGGTTTCGGGCAGCGTGAGCAAGAAAACCGACTTTGTTCTGGCAGGCGAAAATGCGGGGAGCAAGCTGCAAAAGGCTATCGACTTGAAGATACCGATTATAGATGAACCAACGCTTTGGGACATGGTGAAATAGATGAAAATAGGCAAGCTCGAAAACTCCGTTTTGGAGGAATTGATACTCAAAAAATTCACCCCGATGAGGGCTGAATCGAAAACGCAACCGAGAATCGGGGAGGACTGCGCCGTCTTGGATATCGGGGACGATTTCGTTGCCTTGAGCAGCGACCCCATAACCTCGGTAGGCACGGAGTCGCTCGGAAGGCTGTCCGTGTATGTCAACTGTAACGATGCGGTATGCAGCGGCGCCGACCCCGTGGGGCTCATGGTGACCCTGCTCGTCCCGCCCTCCGCAACCGAAAACGATATAGACCGCATTGCAAACGACCTCGCCGCCGCCGCAAGGCGGTGCAACGTCGATATCTTGGGCGGGCATACCGAGATTACCGACGCCGTAACCCGCCCCATAACCTCGACTACGGTGATTGCAAGGGCGGCACGAAACAAGGCGCTCATGGGGGCGCAGAGCGGCGACTCGATAATCATGACAAAGAGTGCGGGGCTTGAGGGCACGGGCATAATTGCAGCTGCGCTTGTTGAGCCTTCGATGCGGGAAATTTGTGAATACTGCTTTGACAATCTTTCGGTGGTGCAGGAGGCGAGAATTGCCGTAGACTGTGGCGCCCATGCGCTGCATGATGTGACCGAGGGCGGCATCTTGGGTGCGGTCTGGGAGCTTGCAACCTGCGCAAACCTCGGCGCAACCATAGATGTAAACGCCATCGAGGTGCTGCCGCAGACGCAGCAGCTTTGCGATAGGCTGGGGCTCGACCCGCTGCGGCTCATCGGAAGCGGCAGCCTTTTGATAGCCTGTGCCAATCCCGAAGCCATGCTCAAGAGGCTGCAAAAGGCCGACATCCCCGCAAGGAAGATTGGCGTTTTGCACGAGGGCGATATCTGCGACCTCGACGGCAAGCCCATTGCCCCGCCCGAATCCGATGAGCTGTACAAGCTGAACCTCGGGAAATAATGCTTGTCATAAGCACCTTTTGCGTGTTATAATATCTTGTTGAATTATGGGGGTACTTTTATGTACAGCATGACCGGATACGGCAAGGGCACAGCCTGTTCAGACGGGCGTGAGCTTACCGTAGAGCTTAAAAGTGTGAATCACAGGTTTTTGGACGTCGGGCTGCGCCTGCCGCGCCAGCTTTGCTGCATTGAGGATTCGATAAGAAAGCAGCTGAGCCTCCACCTCTCTCGGGGGCATATCGACGTTTACGTCAACTACCGAAACACGAGGAACGATGCAAGAGCCGTTTCGGTTGACGCCGCCCTGCTCTCCGCCTATGTGGCAGCCGCCAAGCAAGCCAACGAGCAACTCGGGCTTGTCGACGATTTGACGCTTTCGGCTGCATTAAAGCTCCCCGACGTTACCGAAATAGTGGCATCGGACGAGGATGCGGAGGCGCTCATCGCCCTTTCAAACGAGGCCGTATTGCAGGCCGTAACCCAACTCAAGTCCATGCGCTTGCAGGAGGGTGAACGGCTGAAGGAGGACTTGTATGAGCATTTGACGGCAATGAACGCCCTTATTGCTGCAATTGCAAAACATGCGCCTGCGGTCTGCGAAAATTATCGAAAGCGACTCTTTGAGCGCATTGAAGCCGTGCTTGAAAGCGGGGATATAGACCGTGCAAGGCTTGCAACCGAGATAGCCCTGTTTGCGGACCGCTCGGCCATCGACGAGGAGCTTGCAAGGCTTAAGAGCCACCGTGAGCAGTTTGAACTGCTGCTAAGCTCCGACGAGCCTGCGGGCAGAAAGCTCGACTTCATAGTTCAGGAGATGAACCGCGAGTGCAATACCATAGGCTCCAAAGCCAATGACGGGGAGCTTACGCAGCTCATCTTGCAATGCAAGTGCGAGATTGAAAAGCTGCGGGAGCAGCTCCAAAATATAGAGTGATTATTTAGGAGGTAAGATGAAGCAGAATCGAAAAGGTCTTTTGCTGGTCGTTTCCGGCCCTGCAGGAGTGGGAAAGGGAACCATTGACACGGCGTTGATTGAACGCAATCCCGATATGAAGATGTCGATTTCAGCCACGACGAGGAATCCCCGCCCGGGCGAGATTGACGGCGTTCACTACTTTTTCAAGAGTTCCGAGGAGTTTGAGCGCATGATTGAAAACGACGAGTTCTTGGAGTACATGCACGTTTTCAACACCAACTACTACGGAACCCCTCGCCTCTTTGTCGAGGAGGAGCTCAAGAGCGGGCATGACGTCATCCTCGAAATAGACGTGCAGGGCGCAATGAAGATTCGCGATTCCTACCCCGATGCAGTCCTGATATTTATCGCACCGCCCTCTATGAGCGAGCTTAAGGCCCGTCTCATCGGCAGGGGAACCGAAACGGCAGACGCCGTGGAAAAGCGTTATGCTACCGCCTTCGATGAGATGAGGTATATGGACAGGTACGACTATATCGTAGTCAACAACGTAGTCGATGTTGCCGTCTGTAGGGTTGAAGCCATTATCGAAGCCGAAAAATGCAGAACCGTTCGCAGCGAAGCGTTGATTAACAGATTATTGGGAGGAAGTGAAAAGCCATGATGAATCATCCGCCTTTGAAGGAGCTTATAAACAAAGCGGGTTGCAGATATACCCTCGTTTGCGCAGTTTCAAACCGCGCAAGGCAGTTGCAGGACTTGCCCGATAAGCTCGGAAGCGCAAAGCCCGTTTCCCTTGCAATCGAGGAATTATACAACGACGAAATAATATTGACCAAGCGAAAAGAGAACTGACGGGAGTGCCCTCCCTTATCCCCTGTAACGGCTCACTTTCGCAATCAGAGGAATGTGATGTTTGCTCAGGTTATTATCGATATAGCACACTCGGCTGTGGATAGGGTTTTTACCTATCGTATTCCCGATGCAATGAACATTTCTTTGGGCTGCCATGTTCTCGTTCCGTTCGGCAGGGGCAACACGCCCAAGGAGGGCTTTGTCCTCTCCGTCTCCGACGGTACCGAAGTTGCAAATTGCAAGGATATAATCCGTGCAATCGAACCCTATCCCGTCCTTCTGCCGTCTCAGCTCGAGCTGTGCAATTGGATGAAGTCGGTCTACCGCTGCCTGACCGTCGATGCGCTGCGCTTGATGATTCCCGCCCAGCTCAGAGGCTCCAAGGTCAAAGAAAAGACCGAAAGGACGATTCGATTGAAGGACGGGCTCCCGATTGAGGAGGTAATAAAGGGACTTCGCTCGCCCGTGCAGCGGGATATTCTGACCTTTCTTTGCAATCTCAGAACCGAAATATCCGTAAAGGATCTCTTGGCGTTTTTCCCGAAAAGCTCCTCGGCAATTCAAGCCCTGATTAAAAAGGGGTTTGTGGACAGCGGCGAGCACGAGGTCTTTCGCCGCCCCGAATACGGCTTGTCCAAGGATACAGCCTTCGTCCCAACGAGCGATCAGCGGGCTGCGGTTTCGTCCGTCTGCGCCGCCTTTTCCGAGGCTCCGCAAACCGTTCTGCTGCACGGCGTGACCGGCAGCGGCAAGACCGAGGTCTATCTTGAATGCATCGAACACTGCCTAAAGATGGGCAAGAGGGCGATAGTTCTCGTTCCGGAGATAGCCTTAACGCCCCAGACCGTGGGCAGGTTTAAGGCTCGGTTCGGGGACGGAATTGCGGTGCTGCACAGCAAGCTCTCCTCGGGTGAGCGGTTCGATGAGTGGCGCAGAATCCGCCTCGGCATAGCCAAGATTGTGATAGGCGCAAGGAGTGCGATATTTGCACCCGTAGAAAACCTCGGCTTGATAGTAATCGACGAGGAACACGAGTCGAGCTATCAAAGCGAATCCCAGCCCCGTTACAGTGCCATTGAGATTGCACAAAAGCGGGCTTCGGATGAGGGTGCCGTGCTGCTCTTAGGGAGCGCAACGCCCTCGCTTTTGAGCTATTACCGTGCCAAGAGCGGAAGGTACCGCCTTATCGAGCTTCCGGAGCGCATACAAAGGCGCCCCATGCCCATCGTCAAGATAGTTGATATGCGGGAGGAGTTTCTAAACGGGAACACGAGCATATTCTCCGATGCGCTGACCTCCGAGCTTTCAAAATGCCTTAAGGACGGGCATCAGGCCATGCTGTTTATAAATCGCAGGGGCTATTCGACCTTCGTCTCATGCCGAAGCTGCGGTTATGTGCATAAGTGCGTAAACTGCGATATATCCTTGACCTACCACAAGTCGGCTCAGCGGATGAAGTGCCACTACTGCGGCTACTCAACCCCGCTGCCGCAGGAATGTCCGAACTGCCACAAGCCGTTTTTGAGGCAGAACGGCATAGGCACCGAACAGGTTGAGGAGGTCTTGCAAGAGCTCTTTCCCTCCGCACGCTGCCTCAGGCTCGACACCGACACGACCTCCAAAAAGGGGGCTTTGGCGGATATACTTCGCTCGTTTTCCCTCGGCAGGGCAGATGTGCTTATCGGCACCCAGATGATAGCCAAGGGGCACGATTTTCCCAACGTCACGCTGGTCGGGGTAATCTCCGCCGACACGACGCTAAACCTCCCCGACTTTCGCTCTCGGGAGCGCACCTTTCAGCTTTTGACTCAGGTTGCGGGTCGGGCAGGACGGGATTTGTCCAAGGGCAAGGTTATCGTGCAGACCTCGGCACCGGCGCATCCGATAATCCGCTTTGCAAGGTCTCACGACTATGTGGGCTTTTACAACTATGAGATTATCGAGCGCAGAAAATGTCTCTATCCGCCCTACTCCGTCTTTGTCAGGCTGCTGTTTTGCGGGGAGGATGAGAAGCGGCTCAACGAGTACGGCACCGACTTTGCAAAGCAGTTGGAGCAGCGGCTGTCCGCTCAATCCGAGTCCTTCGATGCGCCCACCCTGCTATTGCTCTCCGCCTCGCCTGCGCCGATTGCAAAAATCTTGGGGCAGTACCGCTATCAAATAGTGATAAAGCTCCTAAGAACCAAGAACGTTTCTTCGTCGCTGTCGCTGATATACGACTTTGGTAAACAGGACGGCTGCGAGTTTACCCCCAATATAGAAATAAACCCACAGGATATGTTTTGATATGAAAAAGACAAAAATTAAAAATGAGCATACCGCCGTAAAGCTGTTTTTACGCTCCCTCTACGGCTTCAAAAGATACTTGGCGCTATCGTCGCTGTTCGTGCTGCTTGCAATCTTGGCTACCTATGCGGCACCCTTTGTAACGAGCTTTACGCTCGACTATGTAATCCAAGGCAAGGATGCCAACATCCCGCAATTCTTCATGCGCATAGTCGAATCCGTGGGCGGGCAGGAGTTCTTTGTGAACAACCTCTTCGTCTGCGGCGCTGCCTACCTGCTGTGCACGCTTGCAAACGGCGGCTTTACTTATTTGAGACGTAGAAACGTTGCCTTTGCCGCCGAGGGCATGGCAAAGCAGCTTAGGGACAATCTTTACACCCACCTAAACGCCGTCCCCTACGACTACCACAAGCACGTCAACACCGGCGATATCGTGCAGCGTTGCACCTCCGATGTCGATACGGTTAGAAGGTTTGTGAGTATGCAGGCTATGGAGATAGTGCGAACCGTGATAATGTTTGTAGTGGCCCTCGTTGTAATGTTTTCGATTCACACCGAGATGGCCTTAATCTCCATGGCGGTGCTGCCGCTGCTTACGGTCTCCTCCTTCGTCTACTTCCGCTATGTCCGAAAGTACTTCCTCGAATCCGACGAGTCCGAGGGTGCGCTCTCCACCGCAATTCAGGAGAATCTAACCGGCGTTCGGGTCGTTAGAGCCTTTGGACAGCAGCGTGCGGAGTACGACAAGTTCACCAAGCTGAACAAGGACTTTAGAACCAAGACCGAAAAGCTGATAACCCTGCTCGGCTACTACTGGGGCATATCGGATGCCTTTGGCTACATCCAAATTGCGGTGTCGCTTGTTGCCGGAATCTGCTTTAACGTAGCAGATCCCGAAGCCTTTACGCTCGGCAACGTCACCCTGTTTGTTACCTACACGGGTATGCTGACTTGGCCCGTTCGTCAGCTCGGGCGCATACTTGCCGATATGGGCAAGGCGAGCGTTTCGCTTGGCAGGCTCAACGAGATACTCTCCGCCGAAGCCGAGAAGGAGCCCGGCAAGGCCCTAAAGCCCGATATGATAGGCGATATCGTCTTTGACAGGGTTTGCTTTGGCTACCATGAATATAACGACGTTCTCAACGAGGTTTCATTTACGGCGCACCCGGGGCAGACGATAGCCATCCTCGGCTCAACCGGCTCGGGCAAGAGCAGCCTCGTTCAGCTCTTGCAGAGGCTCTACCTCTGCACGGACGGCAGCATAACGATAAACGGGGTGAACATCAACGATATCGACCATGCCCACCTTAGAAAGAACATAGGCATAGTGCTGCAGGAGCCCTTCCTCTACTCGAGGACGATAATGGAGAACATCAAGATAGTCGACCCCGACGCCCCCGACGAACGGGTCTATGAGGCAGCCAAGACCGCCGCCGTTCACGATGTTATCATGCAGTTCGACGACGGCTATGACACGATAGTCGGCGAGCGGGGCGTGACGCTCTCGGGCGGGCAGCAGCAACGTGTTGCCATAGCCCGAACGCTGATGCAGCGGGCGCCAATCCTTATCTTTGACGACTCGATGAGCGCAGTGGACACCGAAACCGATGCGCAGATACGGGACGCCCTCTGTTCGATGAAGAAGGACGGCATTACCTTCATCATCTCGCACCGAATAACAACGCTGTGCGAGGCGGACAACATCTTAGTCTTGGATCACGGCAAGATCGTTCAGCAGGGCTCGCATGACGAGCTTATAAAGCAGGACGGTCTGTATCGGAGGATAGCCGTAATTCAGGATATGGCAGGAAAGGAGGAATAAGTATGGCTTACCAAAACGAACAGGAATTTACCAACACGAAGGTTGACCTTTCCATTTGGAAGCAGCTTTTCAAATACGCACTCAGAAACAAGCACCTGATGGTGAAAACGATAATCGCCTTGATTGTCGTTGCTGCCATCGACGTTATCTATCCTCTTATGACAAACTATGCGATAGACAACTTTGTAGTTCCCCAAACTACCGACGGAATCGGGATATTTGCGGCGGTCTACATCGTACTCGTTCTAATTCAGGGCTTTGGGACCTTCTTCTTTATAAGCAGGACGGGCAAGATGGAGATGTCCATCTCCTACGATATCCGTCAGGACGCCTATCTTCGCTTGCAAACGCTCTCGTTCTCGTTCTACGACAAGACCGCCGTGGGCTATCTTATGGCTCGAATGGTCAGCGACGTTGCAAGGCTCTCGGAGATGATAGCTTGGAGCATCGTAGACGTGCTATGGGCGGGCTGCTTTGCGGTGGGCTGTGTGGTTATCATGTTCATCAAAAACCCCATCCTCGCCCTCATCGTCATAAGCGTAATCCCCGTGCTGTGCTTTGTCAGCCTCTTCTTGCAAAAGCGCATCCTGCGCTATCAGCGTGAGTCCCGCAGGCACAACAGCCGAATAACCGGCGCATTCAACGAGGGCATAATGGGCGCAATGACTACCAAGACCCTCGTTCGCGAGGACAAAAACGGCGATGAGTTCAAGGAGCTGACCTCAAGCATGAAGTCGGCAACCGTCAAGGCCTCGCTCTTGAGCGCAGCCTTCTTCCCGCTCGTCATTTCGCTCGGTGCAATAGGCACGAGCTTGGCGCTCAGCATAGGCGGGCACGGCGTAATATCCAACGGCGACTCCTTCATAGGCTTTATCTCCGTCGGCGCCCTCGTTGCGTTCATCTCCTATGCCTCCAACCTGTTCGACCCGATTCAGCAGCTTGCGCACATATTTGCAGAATTGCAAAGCGCTCAGGCCTCCGCCGAACGGGTGATGACCCTAATCAACACGAAGTCCGATATCGTAGATTCGCCCGAGGTTATCGAAAAGTACGGCGACACGATGAACCCCAAGCGTCAGAATTGGGAGCCGCTTTACGGCGACGTCGTGTTCGACCACGTTTCCTTCTCGTACAAGGAGGGCGAAACCGTGTTGGATGACTTCAGCCTCGAGGTCAAGCAGGGTGAAACGATTGCGCTCGTGGGCGAAACCGGCGCAGGCAAGAGTACGATAGTCAACCTCATTTGCAGGTTCTACGAGCCTACGAGCGGCAGAATCCTAATCGACGGCAGGGACTATAGGGAGCGTTCGCAACTCTGGCTCCAATCCAACCTCGGCTATGTGCTGCAATCACCGCACCTGTTCTCCGGCTCGATAATGGACAACATTCGCTTTGGCAGACCCGATGCAACCTTTGAGGAGGTCGAGGCAGCCGCCAAGATGGTTCATGCCGATGAGTTCATCCGTGCGCAGCAGCAGGGCTACGACACCGACGTTGGAGAGGGCGGCGGCAGGCTGTCCATAGGGCAGAAGCAGCTGCTCTCCTTTGCGAGGGTCATCCTTGCCAACCCCAAGATATTCGTTCTCGATGAGGCTACAAGCTCGATAGACACCGAAACCGAGCAGGCTATCCAAAACGCCATCGTAAACGTGCTTAAGGGCCGCACGAGCTTTATCGTTGCGCACAGGCTCTCGACCATCCGCAACGCCAACCGCATCTTGGTTATCAGAAGCGGAAAGATTCAAGAGAGCGGCACCCACGAGGAGCTTTTGAAGCTGAAAGGCTACTACTACGACCTCTACATGAATCAGTACAAAGAGGGCAAGATTCAGGAATCGTTGCGGTAGGAACCCCATACGTGCGGACACCCCCCAACACCACCCCCTCGGGACACGTTGGAACCACCCCCCTGTAGGGGCGGATATCATCCGCCCGGGATATCATCCGCC